>JABMRP010000192.1 GCA_013202535.1 Planctomycetota bacterium | reverse complement strand
TGGGCCATGGAAGGAAACATCGGCTTCTCCTACTTCATCTCGGTCGGCAATATGCTCGACGTGACCATGGGTGACTTGATCGACTACCTCGGTTCGGCCCCAAGCACCCAATCGATCATCTTGTACATCGAGTCGATTAGCGAGTCCCGCGAGTTCATGTCGGCTGCCCGAGCGTTTGCCCGCACCAAGCCGATCGTGGCCTACAAGGCGGGCCGGTTTACTGAGTCCGCGCAGGCGGCCGCATCGCACACGGGGGCACTGGCCGGCGTAGACGCCGTGTATGAGGCCGCGTTCCAGCGGTCCGGAATCGTGCGGATTGCCGAGTGCGATGACATGTTTGACTGCGCCGAGTTGTTGGCACGGCACCAACTTCCCCACGGCGATCGGCTGGCGATCATCACCAACGCGGGCGGTCCGGGCGTCATGACGACAGACGCCTTGCTCGCCCGGGACGGGAAGCTGGCGTCGCTCGCTGAAGAGACCCTCGGCAACCTCAACGAAGTACTCCCCCCTTTCTGGTCGCACGGCAACCCGGTGGACGTGCTGGGAGATGCGCCGCCGAAGCGATTTGCCGACGCCATGGAGGTCGTGGTCCGCGACGAGGGAGTGGACGCCGTTCTGGTGATTCTGACACCCCAGGCAATGACCGATCCTACGGCTACCGCCCGCGCCGTCATCGAAGTGGCCGCCACGACCGACAAGCCGGTGCTGGCAGCTTGGATGGGGGGCGTGATGGTCAGCGAAGGAATGCAACTTCTCAGCGCGGCGGGGATTCCCAGCTACACGACACCCGAAAAGGCGGTCCGCGCTTTCATGCATCTGGTGTCCCACGCGCGTAATCTGGAGGTTCTTCACGAGACTCCGCGGGACATTCCCTTGGAGTTCGGCTTGGACCGCCAACGATTGCGCGGCGTGTTCGATACGATTCTGGCGGAGGGCGGCGAGATCCTTTCGGAAAACACCTCCAAGGCGTTCTTGGAGGCGTACGAGATCCCCGTGACCAAGCCGCTCTTGGCCCGCTCGGCCGACAAGGCCGTGGAAGTGGCCCGTCAGTGCGGCTATCCGGTGGTACTCAAGATCCACTCGCCGCAGATCACGCACAAGACCGACGTTGACGGCGTGGTTCTGAACCTCACTGCCGACCAAGAGGTCCGCGATGCCTACCACCAAATGGTGAAGACGGCTGGGGAGAAGTGTCCCGAGGCGGACATCGTTGGAGTGACCGTCCAGAAGATGGTTTCCGATCCCAATGGCTTCGAGTTGATTGTCGGCAGCAAGAAGGATCCGGTCTTCGGTGCGGTGATCATGGTCGGGACAGGTGGAACCGCCGCGGAGATCTTCCGCGATCGCGCGCTGGCCTTGCCGCCACTGAACGAGTCGCTGGCCCGCCGGATGCTTACGTCGCTCAAGTCGTGGCCGCTATTGCAGGGCTATCGGGGTAAGCCGGCCGCAAACATCGACCGCCTCATCGAGGTCCTGATTCGTTTCTCGTACCTGGTTGCCGACTATCCGGAAATCAGGGAACTCGACGTCAATCCGTTGCTCGTAACGCCCGAAAACGTGGTGGCCTTGGACGCTCGGGTCATCATCGATCACGAGCAGACCGTTGGCGCGGTTCGCCCCTTCTCTCATCTGGCCATCCGGCCGTATCCCGAGGAATTTGTCACCGCACGGGAACTGAAAGACGGCACCCAAGTCGTCCTGCGGCCGATCAAGCCGGAAGACGAACCGATGTGGCACGAATTGCTGGCTACTTGCTCTGACGAGACACTCCGAGCCCGCTCCGCGAACTTGAGCGTCCAAGTCACTCACGAAGTGGCTACTCGCTACTGCTTCATCGACTATGACCGCGAGATGGCCATCGTCGCCGAGATCGAGGAAAACGGCCAGCGGAAGCTCATCGGCGTGGGCCGTCTGGTAGCCGACTTCGAACATCAGTTGGCCCGATACACCGTGTTGGTGGTCGACAGTTGGCACGGCCACGGGTTGGGAGGCCTCTTGACCGACTATTGCCTGGAAGTGGCCAATCGGTGGGGCGTAAAGAAGGTGGTGGCCGAGACCGTCGAAGCCAACAAACAGATGCTGGCCACTCTGGGCCACCGTGGGTTTGAAGTGGCAGAGCGGAACGACGCCGCCGTCCGGCTGGTCTGCACGGATCTCCGGCGACAAACCCCCGCGTCCCCGGCAGCACACGTTCCCGAGCCAACGCCAGCCA
>JABMRP010000191.1 GCA_013202535.1 Planctomycetota bacterium | reverse complement strand
TAGGTGCATTTCTCCATCACACCCCGGCTGCGCACCGTCACGTCGGGGTTCAGTGCCATCTTGAGCGTTGCGTTGCGCGGATCTTCGAGGTCTTTGCGATAGTTGAAGTAGTTGAATCGCCGCACCTTGTAGGGACAGTTGTTGGCACAGTACCGTGTCCCCACGCAGCGGTTGTAGACCATGTCGTTGAGCCCCTCGGCGCTATGCACCGTGGCCGCCACGGGACACACTTGCTCGCAGGGGGCCAACTCGCATTGCTGACAGGCCACCGGCTGACAGACGGCTTGCGGCCGATCGGGATCGCCCTTGAAATAGCGGTCGATCCGCAGCCAGTGCATCTCACGGCCCTGGCGAATTCGCTGGCGACCGACGATCGGAATGTTGTTCTCCGCCTGGCACGCCACGACGCATGCCCCGCACCCGATGCACTTGCTCAGGTCGATGGCCATCCCCCATCGGCGTCCGTCGTAGGAATGCTCGTCCCACGGCGATTCCAACTCGGGCAGATGCTCCAGATGTTTGGCGATGTCGGCATATTGGGGATGGGCCGCCTCGGTGGTTTCCATGACCAAATCGCCCAGCCGATGGTCCCGGCCCTGGCCGCCGGTGGTGTCGATGGCGTGGTGGTCTTGGGTGGTGGCCAGATCGTATCGCTGGCCCGTCGCTTCCAGCGTGGCGCCGGTGGCATGGCACATCGTGTCGGCGGTGCGCAGGGCGTACAGATCCTTACCGACCGGCTCGATCTGATCTTCGGTGGAACCGCCCACCAGACCGGCCGCCGTGCGACCGTACCCGAGCCAGACGGTAACCGTCCCGGTCGCTTGCCCCGGCAACACATAGGCGGGCAGTTCGACCGCCTCTCCGCCCAGCGACAATCGCACGACCATGTTGTCTTCGATGGCCAGCGCGAGGGCCGTTTCCGGGCCGAGGATCGCCGCGTTGTCCCAGGTGATTTTGGTCATCTGCTCGGGCAACTCCTGGAGCCACCCGTTGTTGGCAAACCGGCCGTCGAACAGCCGCGCGTCGGGCGCGAAGATCACGTCGACCGGCCCCTTCTCCCACTGCGGCGAAGGTATCACCGGCGGCGCCGGGTCGCCATCGTGGATGATGACCATCGGCTCGGGGACTTCCAGCGGCCACTCGCTACCGGCCAAGAGACCGTCGTGTATGGTCTTTCGCCACTGTTTCCGCATGTCGTCACCGTCTTCGACCAGCGAACCAAACGTCGTGCGGACCAGCGATTGCCCGTCGGTTTGCCCGTCGGCTGGTGTGCTGCCCAATACGGTGGCCAGCAGTTCGATTGCCGATCGGCCCCCATGAAGCGGGCGGATCAGCGGTTGGGCGACGCTGTAGGTGCCGTCCCAAGAGCGGGCGTCGCCCCATGTTTCCAGGAAATGCGCCTCGGGCAGATGCCACGTACACCCGCGCGACGTTTCATCGCGATAGAGGCTCAGATGAATACTCGTGGCCACTTTCTCAAGCGCCTCGGTGAACTCGACGTCCGCCGGTGCGTTGTAGACCGGGTTGCCCCCGAGCACCAGCAGCGTGTCGACCTGACCCCCGGCCATCGCGGCCGCCAGATCGCGAATCGAATCGACGTGCGTCGGCCGATCGGGGTTGGGTTCCGCGGTGTAGTGGACCGTTTGGCCCACGTTTTCCAGCAGGGCGTTGATTCGATGTACGGCCGCATGGACTGCCGGCGGCTGACCCGAGCCGGCCATGACGACGCTATGTCCCTTGTTCTCACCCGCCAGAAGATCCTCGACCACGGCCCGGAAGAATTTTCCGACCGGGCTCGTATCGTCGTGGCCGGCGAATGTCGTGCCGCGAAGTGCCGCCTCCAGGGCGCTGGCAAACTGGGCGATTTCAGCGGGACGCAACGGTAAACGATGATCGGCCGCCGCGCCGCTGAGTGAGTAACCACTCTCCACGGCATAAAGCCGGCTCATCCACGTCTTCTGCTCGGAAAGTTCGCGCGACTGGGCGAAATCGTGGGCCAGCCGGACGGACGCCGGGTGTGAGCCCAACGGGTCGGCATCGAGACAGACGATCACCCGCGCTTCGGCCAGTTTGGGGTGTACGCGATACGGGTTGCCAAAGACGCGTGCCGCGCCGAGCCGCTCGTTGTCGCGCGTAACGGGCTCGAATTCATGCCAAACGGCCTGGGGAAACGCATCGAGCAGTTCATCACGCAGGGCAGCCAGCGTCGGCGAACTACTGGCCGCCGAGAGAACCCGAAAACCGCCTCCCTTGGCCTGGCGAAGTCGCTCGAAGTGAACGTCGGCAAACTGCGTGAACGCGGCCCAATCGGTGCTTCGGGCGTCGTCCTCCGTTTGGTCGATCACCTGCCGGCTGCGATCGGGATCATACAACGGCAGAACGGCCGCCTGGGCATGTACGCCCGTGGCCCCGAGGCTTTGCGGATGTTTTGGATTGCCCTCCACTTTGATCGGCCGGCCGTCCATCGACGTCACCAGCAGGCCTTCGGCCACGCCGGCCGTATCCATCGCCGTGGCGTAATGCAACGGTTTGCCGGGCACGTATCCGTCGGGCCGGGATACCAGGGGCAAGATCTCCTCGGTCTCCCAACGGCAACCGCCTACGGAAGCCAACGCCAACGAAGCGCCCATCACCTCAAGCCAGCGCCGACGGTTGATGCCGCCCGGATCGGCAGCGGTGGGAAACTCGGCCTCAAGCCAGACTTGCGCCTCGGGCGACTCGGCCAAACCGGCGAGACTTCGCCAATAGGTTTCTCGCGGATCGTGTTTCGGTTTCAATGACATGTGGAGCAATCCGTCGACGGATCAATATGGTTCCGATCTCGCAGAGTGTCCCCCTGTTCAGAGGGACTACCGCCGCGCACCCAGTCCATATCGGTGACTTTATCCTTGGGCCGCAAATGGGGCTCGGGATGGCGATGGCAGTCGAGGCACCAACCCATGCTCAGCGGCTCGACCTGACTGACACGCTCCATCCGGTCGACCCGGCCGTGGCACGAGACGCAGCCGACGCCCCGCGAAACATGGGCGCTATGGTCGAAATAGGCGAAATCGGGCAGGTCGTGTACACGAATCCAGTGAATAGGAGTTCCTTGCGAGTAACTCTGGCGGACCAATTCCAATGATTCGATGGCCGCGCCCACCCGCAAGTGGCAGTTCATGCAAGTCGCGGTGGGCGGAATCGCGGCCCTCGCTGCCGTTTCGACCGTCGTATGGCAGTAGCGGCAGTCGATGCCCAGGTCGCCCGCGTGTTGGGCATGACTGAACGGCACGGGCTGGATCGGTTCGTATCCCACATCGGTCGTATACGGCGATCCGCCAAGATAGAGCAACCCGAGGAAATAGGCAGGAACAAGGACTGCCACCCCACCGGCAATGGGGCGCACTCGGTCGATCCATCTCGGGGAGTGAAGTGGGGCCATCATTGTTTCGCGGGTGTCGGCCGGTTTCGGTCAATCGTTGGTGTGCCGGCGCGCGAGTGGGTCCGAAACGTTTCGACCACTGGCAAGCGGTGCGACGCGTGCGTGCGGGCAGCGGAAGTTACCCCGTCAAAGGTATACTCCTTTGGACGAAAAGAAAAGGGATCCCGACAACATACCCGTCGATAGCTTCGCTCTTGGCGTGTCGATTTCGGGTGGCGGCGTGCCCCGCCTCCGGATCCATTTCGATCCACCGCAGTCAAACGGGGGGAATGCAACCCGCTTTCCCTCATAAGGGTTGTTTTTGCGGGCGGTGCGCACGAAGAGGGCCCGTGGCATACTTGATTGTTTCGTGGGCGTGCCATAAACTAACATTGGTTTGTGGAAACACGAAATCGCGCTTTTCTTCGTTTTCATGTACGCACGTAAGCCGGGGTACGCCGGATCGGGAAATCTCCCGCCGACTCGCCACTGCGTGTAACAACGGTGACCGCCAGGCCCCGCGTAGGGAGGGCGAATGATGTTGGTTTTGTCCCGGGATTGTGATACGGCAATCCGCATCGGCCCCAATATCAAAATCAAGGTCTTGTCGATTCGCAAGCAGCGAGTCAAGCTGGGCGTTGATGCGCCGAGCAGTGTGCGCGTGTGGCGCGAAGAGATCTTCCCGGAGGTTGCCGGCAATGATCCGTCGGCTCAGCCCACGGCATCGTCCTCGCCGCGACAGCAGCACCTGTCGGTCCTGGTCGTGGAAGATGATCCCGAGCATTGCGAATTGATCCGCCGGACACTTTCGCAGTGCGTGTCGTCGACCGCGCGCGTGGCATCGACGGGAAAACTCGCAATGGAGGCGCTCGGGGGCCCCAACGGATCGGGGTTGGTCGAGAAACCGCCCCAACTGGTGCTTCTCGATCTGTGTCTGCCCGACATGCCGGGCCTGGAAGTCCTGCGATGGATTCGTGCCCATGATAGTCTCCAGACCATGCCCGTGGTCGTGCTTAGTGCCGATCATGGGGACGCAACGGTCACGTCCTGTATCGAGGCCGGGGCGAATGCTTTTGTCGGCAAGTCGGTAGGCTATCGGGAGTTCAGCGAATCGGTTGCGCGAATCGCACAATTCTGGGGCGGTTACTGCCGGCTTCCCAAAGCCACGCTGGAAACACCGGCCTGAAGATGAGTCCGGGTCGGCCCCCCCGGTGCGGGGTCAAGCCGATTAGGCCGCAGGATTTAGGCCGCGGAGGGACGAAATGGGCCAGCATACGATTCTGTTAGCCGAAGACGATCCCGATCACCAGGCGTTGATACTCCGGGCGATCGAGGAGACCGGGATTCCCTGCCGGATCGACGTGGTGGAGAACGGGTCCGAACTGATCGACTACTTGTTCGCGCCCCCCCAGAGCGACGATCGTGAGGGAGGCGGAACCCCGGAGCTGATTCTCCTCGATCTGGGAATGCCCGAGATGGACGGCTTTCAGGTGCTGCAAGTGCTCCGGCGTGTTCGCGACGATGGCCGTTCGGTTTTGGCACCGGTGGTGATCCTCACGGCCTCGGACAACGCCGACCACGCTCGCGAGGCCTATCGACTCGGGGCCAACAGCTACGTGCCCAAGCCAACCGGTTTCGCGGAGTTGACCGAGGCGGTTGCGCGAATCGTGAAATATTGGCTGGTCACCAACCACGGTCCGCCCGCCGATCGAAGTGATCCTCAGTATCCCGGCGTCCAGTCCATCTGACCGCTGCTCCTAGGGACCGCAGCCAAACGGCATAGTAACCCGAAGCGTAAGCGAGGGGCGATTCTTGCCGAGGAATCGGCGCCTTTGGTCCCTCGCTGACGCTTCGGGTTACTTCTGGCAAGGCGCTTGGCAAGCCCCCTACCCGGGACTTACAATCTCATTCTCAGTTTACCCCCCGACCTCACACCCCCCAACCTCGTCGCCCGCGACGGCTTTAGTGCAGGGAGCGCCATGACGGTAACACCCAGTGAATTTGCCCAAAATCTTACGGTGGAAACGGCTTTCAACGTGCTGGCCGTGGCCAAAGGGCTAGCCGCCGGAGGAAAAGACGTTGTCGAACTAGAGATCGGCGACAGCCCGTTCGAGAGTACGCCGGCCGCCAAACGGGCCGGACTGGCCGCCATCGAGAGCAACCAGTCACACTACTGCCCCTCGGCCGGACTGCCCGCGTTTCGCGATGCGGCCGCCCAGTTTGTCAACGACCAGTACGGCCTGTCGACCACCGCGGCCAACATCGTGGCCGGGCCGGGGGCGAAGATATTCGAGTTGCTCTTCTGCGAAGCGTTTCTCGACCCGGGCGACGGGGTCTTGGTGTTTAGCCCTTTTTTCCCAACTTACCTACCCAACATCCAACGGCGCGGTGCCCGGGTCTGGTTCTCGGACCTGACGCAAGACCGCGAGTTTCGTCCCAACGTCGACGACGTCGAGCGGTTCCTTGCCCAGGACCCGCGTCCCAAGGCCATCTTTCTCAACAGTCCGCACAATCCGACCGGCGGCGTGGCAACCGAAGAGGATCTGCGGAATCTGGCCGACTTGATCCGCAGCCGCGACGTCGCCGTGTTCAGCGACGAGCCTTACGACCGGATGGTCTGGCGCGGACGGCATCACACGATCACCGCCTTGCCGGGCATGCTCGATCAGTGCGTGGCCGCCTACACCTTCAGCAAGTCGTACAGCATGAGTGGCTGGCGATTGGGATTCGCGGTCAGTTCGCCCGAGGTGACCGACACGCTGGGCAAGCTGATCAATTCGTCGCTCTCGTGCATTCCGCCCATCGTACAACTTGCCGGCATCGCGGCCATGCAGGAAGACGACGAAGAGAGCCGTCGGTCGATGCGACAGTTTCGC
This sequence comes from Planctomycetota bacterium, assembly GCA_013202535.1. GTDB lineage: Bacteria > Planctomycetota > Planctomycetia > Pirellulales > Thermoguttaceae > JABMRP01. The sequence goes on along the minus strand of JABMRP010000191.1, from coordinate 2,387 downwards.
CGCAAGGTCGAGATCCTCGTGGCCGGGTTGAACGAGATCGAGGGGATCAAATGCCTCGACCCCGGCGGCACGTTTTACGTGTTCCCCTCGGTCGTGCCGATCTGCAACCGCCTGGGCATCACCTCCCACGGGCTGGCGATGTATCTCCTGGAGGCGGCCGACGACCAGTTCGGCGTGGCCTGTCTCGGCGGCGAGTGTTTCGGCGCTGCCGGAGCGGGGTTCCTGCGTTTCAGTTGCGCCGAACCCGACGACCGCCTGCGCCAGGCGATCGAGTTTCTGCCCGTGGCGTTCGCCCGGCAAGATCGCGTCGCCGGCTACATCGAGCAGCACCCCGAGTACCGCTTGGCGGAGCCGTACGGGATGTAATCGGCGCGCGCTCAACCAAGCTGAGCGGCAGCATTCCCAGGGTTTGGAGCCACAGATGGAGATAGGCACCCAAAACGGTCCCAGGGAAGCGATCAAGAAAGTACCTGGAATGTCTCCCTTTCTCCTCACTTGTCGTCTGCTGGAACCACACGCGGGCTGCGGATGGGGTCCCTGCGAGGGGGTGCGGGGTAGCTATGCAGAATGGGTTTCGCTTCGCTAAGAGCAGAGATCTATGGTGAAACCATGACATACCATTACGTTGTTTCTGCGGCCCTTTGCAGAGATGTCCGACGGGCCGTGCAACCTCTGATTGCTCGGATGCTGCGTTTCGGCGTCTAGACTACTGGCCCACTGGCACACCTAGCCGATACAATCAATGTCGTATGTAACGATTCTCTAGGGGAACGATGACGCCGGCAACCAATTTGGCGTGGCGGAATAGTCAAGCGGTCCGATGCACTGGCAAAGGAATTAGAATGCCGAACGATGAACCTATCGTGCCGATGCGACTGTCAAAGGAAGTCGTCTCAGACCTGACGGATTTGATCAAGAACTGTGATCACGTCAGCAACATCGTGAGCGCGATGGACGGCGTGCTGCCCGCGTCCAGCATTCGCGCTTTTGTATCGCGTCTCACACAGAAAGTCGAGGCCGACTTCGCGATCGTTCTGGATGTGGTGCATACCCTTGTGAACATTCGACGTATGCAGCGGGAAAGAGATGTCGACCCTCGGCGCATGATCGAGATTCTCACAGCTTCGCTTGAACGTTATGCTCCGGACGAATGGAAGAAAGAATACATGGAGCTCTGGCAGGCGACAGCCGATGCAACGACCGAGGCAATTCTGAGCATCGGCGATGATCATGCGCTGTTCGTCTCGGGGAAGGCGGAGACTCTCGCGTACTCGCATCAGAATGTATTGACTTCGCAAAGAATAATCACGGACATTCGTCCCGTCTTCGACACGGCTGGGGAGAAGATAAAGGAAACGCTAATCCTCCATACGCTCTTGGTCGAGTATTACGACAGTATCTCCTCACCCAAACGAATTTCGTTTACTCTGGATTCTGCTGATGTTGCCGCTTTGAGGAAGAACTGTCAGCGAGCTGAGGGCAAGGCAGTGGCAACGGAACAAGCACTAGAGTCGCTTAATCCGGTTCAGTTGCCGGAAAGCTTCAAGGATTCAAAATGAAGACAGACAATCAAACTCATTTCAGGGAAGCAAGAAAACCCGAGCCCACTCCGATGCTGCGGATTGCCCGGGAACCGCTGATTCCGCGCGCGTATGTCCCTGACCGAAAGGAATCACGAGATTGGCGCCCTCAGGGTGACGCGGGCACTCTGCAATGGCTATCGGGAGAAGCGCAGATTGGTGAACATCTGAGACAAGCGTCGCTTGCGCTGCGCACCGTTGTTGAAATCAACGCAAGAAAGTTGGGGGGCATACCCGTCCTGAAAGGAACTCGCTTTTCGGTTGCGCAGATTTTGTCCCAAATCGCTGATGGCGACAGCGTTAGTGACATCGCAGAAAACTTCGAGTTGGATGGCGAACAAGTGAGCACGTTGCTTCATGCGCTGGCAGCCTACCTCGATCGACCTGTCTACAGGTAGCAAATGGAATACGTGCAGCTTGATAAGAACACGGGAGACAAGCGACTGCGAGATGTCTGCCTCGGCGAAGGAGTCATCGGGTGTGAGTTGCTCCCCAAGAATATACGGGACGCAGAAGATCCTGAAGTTCTTGAGTACGTTATTGAGCACGGATTTGTGACTTTCACATTTGACCGGCGAATTCACATCGAGTGGAGCGAGGTACTGGAGGGTCGGAACCCGGGGATCGTGATCTTGCGGCGAGACGACGATGCTCTTCAGCAGATCAATACGAGAACCGCTCCACGTCATCTTCGAGAATTCAAGGCGCAGTTTCCGGATTGGCATGCTGTATTGGTTCAGCCTGACATTGAGTTTCGACGGGCTTGAGTTTGCTAGTTGAAGTGGTGGGGGTAAGTGGACTAAAGGC
>JABMRP010000031.1 GCA_013202535.1 Planctomycetota bacterium | reverse complement strand
TCGTCATGATGCGGTTGATTCCTGCGATTCAAAACACGCCGGGCACAAGTGCCGGGGCTAAACGGTAACGTCGGGCACGAGTGTCCGGGCTAAACAATCTACTTCTCGGCGACGATTTCCAATCCACATAACACGGGTTCGGCCGAACCGTCGTCGCGGCCCGGGATCAGCGAGACGGTCAGCTTGTCGGTCACTTCGATCCCCTCGAACTGCTTGACCAGCGTCGTGCCGGGACCCGCCTCCTTGGCGATGTCCAGCGATGCGATCACCTCTTTGTCCTGCAACCGCACGGCGAACACACGCTGGCCCGGCTTGCGGTCGTCGAGTTCGGCGAAGTGCAGGCGGACGGTGTAACGGAGCGGTTTGGAAACGGGCCGCTCGGTCAGCGTGACGGCGATCCGCCGCGCGCCGCGTACTCCCGAGGCGGCGACCCAATCGAAACCGTCGCCGGTCGCTTGAACCGCCGAACTGTGACGGCGAAACATCTCGACCTTCTCGCCGTCCAGTTCGACGGGCAGATCGGGTGAGGGGCCGCCGCGGCTGGGAAAATCCATCCAGAGCGTGCCGTCGGCGGCGCGCCGATCGCCCGGCGCGCCGAAATTGATGCCCGCTCGCTGCACCGGCTGGCCGTCCCACTCCAGCGCGTTGAAGGTCCACATCTCGACCTCCGGATCGTGGATCAGTGCCAGCGAGGTTTGATTCTGATAGCGGCACGTACACGTTCGCGTGTATTCCGGCGCGTTGAGCAGACCGCCGGCGACGATCAGATTCGAGGTGCAACCCGATTTGAACCCGCCCAGGTTACCCGTTCCGCCGTCTCCGGCCAGATCGTAGAACCCGGCGGCCGCCGAACGAAACGTTAGCAGATGCCGGCTGCCGATGGCCGTGTTGCAGCCGTAGTTTCGCGTGAACTGCCACGGGAGCGTCTCGCCGGTCAACGGATGGGCACGCGTCTTGGGCTTGCCGGTCAACAGCGAGTAGGCCGGCCCCTGGGCGATGATCGAATCGCCATGAAGCAAACAGGGACCCGAATAGGACCGGTCCAATTCCTTCCACAGCACGCGGCCGTCGGCGCCGCGATAGGCGGCCATGCCGGTCTTGGTCTCGTCGGAAGCCCGGTCGCGGTAGGCGCTGCCGGCCTGCAAGAGGACGTCGTGTTCGGCCGAGTAGTTCAAGAAGGTGCCGAAGACGTCCTCGGTCGTGCTCCACCGTTCTTTCCCGGTAGCCACGTCCAGGGCCACAAGCCGCGGCCGGTAACCGTCGAGATCGATCCCCCGACGTTTCAGGGTGTCCTGCTTGGCGCGGGAAAGGGCGTCGATGCAGAAGACCGTATCCCGGCCGACGGCGATATTGTTGTGGCGGAAACCGTACTCCGCCTCGCGCTGCCAGGCGACCTTGCCGGTGCGCCGGTCCATGACCACCAGCCGCCGACTGGCCGAGGAATACGGCGCCGGCTTCAGTGCCGCGGCGATCGACGACTCATTGCCGCCGGACGATTCGCCCGGCACGACGGGCGTGGCCGTGGCGATGAGCCGGTCCTTCCAGACACCCACGTAACCCCAATGGGATCGTTCATCCTTGACCGCCGAATCGACGTCGAACTGGGCCATGGTCCTGCCCGTGGCCGCATCGAGCCGAAGAATCACCTCGCCGAACACGACGTAGACGCTGTCCTCGGTCGAGGCGCAATTGCCGCCGATCTCGCCGGCACCCGGCTGGTGGCCCGTGTTGTCGTGGAACCGGCCCAGGTTGGGCAGATCGCGCTGCCAGAGGAGCCGTCCGGTGTAAATGTCCAGCGAGCGGAGCATGTTGCGTCCTTCGATGAACAGCCGGCCGCCGGCCACTTGGGGCGAGGGGCCGTGTCCGTGTCGCGGCAGCACCTCGTCGTTGGGCGGTCCGCCAAACCAGAGCAACCCCAACGGGGTCTTCACCCGGTCGTCTTGCGAGATGCCGCTATTGGCGGCGTCGGCGTACTCATGGGTCCAATCGGCGGCGCCGGGCAAGGGGCCCTCGCGCACCAGCAACACGGCCCCGTCGCCGGCGGATCTGACTTGGGCTCCCGCCAGCGAGGCGTCTTGCACCGTGGCGCGAAGTTTCTTCTCATCGGTTTTGAGATAGGCCGTCCCGCCGTAAGGACGCAGCCAGCGGAACACAGACTGGGCGTACGCCGCGTCCTCCGTCACGGGCTCGACATGCTTTCCGCCAACCACGATCAGATCGGCCAGGTAAGGCGGCATGGCGAAAGTCGTGGCGTCAGCCGTGCAGGCGGCCACTCGCGTGCCGTACAGCCCGGCGGCG
>JABMRP010000190.1 GCA_013202535.1 Planctomycetota bacterium | reverse complement strand
GGTCGCGTCATCGACGGCTTTGGCAGCGCGCATTCTTCCGGCCTGTGCGCCGCCATGTGCGATGGTTCGGTGCATGTGATCAGCTTCTCGGTCGACCATCAAACGTTCGTCAACCTCTGTAACCGCGGAGACGGGCAGGCGGTGGCGGTAGGTGCGTTCTGAGGTCATGCGAAGAACATGACCCATCCTAGATCTTGCGCCGTCGCCCCGCCACGATCAGGCCCAGCGTGCCCAACGCAAGCAGTACGAACTTCGAGGGCTCCGGCACCGCGGACACCGCTTGGGTGATCGTGACCGCCAGGGCCGAGTGGTCGGCGCCAAAGTCACCATTGCTGCCGATCACGAAATCAACGTTGCTGCCGACGCCTACGGTTGCCGTGAAATCGAAGGCGGCGGCGAAGTTCCCGATGACACCACTATCAAACTCCTGGACACCGTCCACAAAAACGCCTAGGGTGATGCCGTTGCTCACCACGCCAAGATCGCGTGCCGACCCGGATATGCTTATCTCGCCGTCTTCCCCGGCGCCGGCCGTCCAGCGGGTGACCTGGTACGTGCGGTTCGACTGGCCCGGATGAACGCCTAATTCGTTGCTGTCGGGAACGCCTTCCGCCGCACCGAGAATGAGTTGTCCGTTCTTCACCCCGGGAAGGAAGAAGGAGCCTTGCGCCGGGTCGACGTAAGAATCGGCGGCCACCACGGCATGTGGCTGGGTGGTGGTGTAGATCAGCGGCGTCAAATCGTTGCCCGGATCGGTAGGGTTGGCGGTGGCCGCATCGAAGAAGTTCCACTCGCCGTTGCCCTGGGTGTCGGCGATCAGGCCCGTGCTGGGCTGGCCGGTCGCCGGAGTGTGGGCATCATAATCGGCCCGCAACTCGGCAATCACCCCCTGGGGAGCGATCATCGTCGGCGTGATCTCGATCGACATGGCCGAGTGATCGGCGCCGAATCCGCCGTTGCGGCCGACGACGAAGTCGACATTGCTGCCGGCGGCAACCGTCACGTTGACGTCGAAGTCGATGCCTGTGTTCGTGTTGACCAGTGTGGACCCGAGTAGTTTTACGCCGTCGGCAAAAACACTCAGCGTAACGCCGTCGCCAATGGCACCCAGGTCGCGCAGGGTGCCGGACAGATTCACGGCGCCCGCCTCGCTTGCCCCCGCCGTCCAACGGGTGACGTTGTAGGTGCGCGCCGTATCGCCCGGGTGCAATGCCAACTCGTCCAGGCCCGGTGTTCCTTCATTTGCGCCGAGAATGAGTTGGCCGTTCTTGACCGCGGGCAGTACGAAGAATTGCGCCGGGTCGATGTAGGAATCGGCGGCCACCACGGCATGTGGCTGGGTGGTTGTGTAGACCAACGGCGTCAGACCGGCACTCGGATCGGTCGGGTTCTCGGTGACCGAGTCGAAGAAGTTCCAGGCCCCGTCGCCGTGGGTGTCGGCAATCAGACCGGTACTGGGCCCGTTGTGTACCGGTGTGTGGGCATCGTAGTCGTCACGCAGGCGGGCCAGGGGCGCCGGACCGTCCGGATGCGAGTTGATCGTCGCCGAAAAGTAACTGTGATCGCCGTAAAAGTCGTCCGTACCGGGGCCCACGACGAAATCGATGTTCTGGCCCGCGGCAATGGCCAAGCCTTCTCCCGATACGGTTGTCGAACTCGACGTTTCACTGAATCGCGGGGCGCCGTCAACGTAGATCCTCCAATCCTTCATGCTCGCGCCGGCGCCGCGGAACGCGGTGTCCAGATCGATCCGGCCTGCCGAACCGGGGCCGGCCGTCCACCGAAGAACCAGAAAAGGAAAAGCGTCGCTGGGCTGGCCGGCATGCACGGATAGTTCGTTGGGCCCCATCGTCCCTTCGGGTACAATTCGCTCGTCGCCAACGCCGGGTAGATGGAAACCTAACCCGCTGCCCAACTCGCCGTAACCGAGAACGCGGCTCACGCCCGTGTCGGAACGATAAGTCAACGGCTTTGTCGTGCCCAGCGATGGGTTGATGTTGTCCGAACTGAAATAGTTCCAACTCCCGTCGCCAATGGTGTCGGAAATGCCTACGGAGACGCTGGTCTGGCCGATGTTGGCCGTCGTGCCCTCCCGGTAGTCGACCCGGGCATCGGCCAGGATCGCCGCTCGGGCGACGCCGCCGACGGCAAGTACACAACCGAAAGCCGATACGGCACAAAACATCGCTCGCATGGTCTTACTCATGAGTCGGCTCCTCGCCCTGCCAAGATGGTTTCCCAAATCGTATGCCTGCCATGCTAACAAGCCGATGTCACAGATGTCAAATGTTTTATGAGGCGGCGGGCAGCCCGTGTCTACTGCCCCCTAATGCGGGGGGTGTAATCCTGCGACGCACAGATCCCTGCCCAGCGGGCGGTCGTGACCGGAACGAAGTTTCGCTACGGCTATTGATCCGCGCGATGCCAAAGGGAACGGTAGTAGGCTTCGTCGGCCTCGAACCAGTCCAGCGGGTCTTTTTCGGGGTCGAAACTTTCCGGCAAAATCCCGAACCGCCTCAGTTGCCGAATGTATGCGGGATGGGGGCGAAAGCCGGGCATGTCGTAGCGCTTGATGTCGTCGAGCTTCCCGGCCGCGGTCTCGATGGTTGCCAGCAGTGTACGATAGTCCGGATCGCTGGTATCGGCGAAGACGGGCTTTGCCTCGGCCGACGCGGCGGATTCCCGACAAGTGCC
>JABMRP010000189.1 GCA_013202535.1 Planctomycetota bacterium | reverse complement strand
CCGAAAGCCACCGGTTGCTCAGGAAAAGGGCCACCCAAGAATAGGGCGACCCCAGAGGCGTCCGACGCATCCTGCTACTGGAAGTCTACCCCGTGAATCCGCTTCGGGCCGACGGGAAAGGAAACCAGGGCAAGTCGCCGTGAGAAACCACCCGTGCGGAGGGGTTTGTAGTGGACATTCCTGGGTACTTCTGGTGTAATACGGACGCCCACCCCACGGACTGGAAGTGCCCAAGCGCCGGGCCTGCACGGTGACTAGACCCAATGAGAGGATCACCCCGATGACCAACACCCCATCCAAGCCCGGCCCGAAGCGGCGCGAACTAAAGGATCTGGAGCAACTTCCCAACATCGGCCCGGCGCTGGCCGCGAAGCTGCGGCTGTTGGGCATCGCGCAGCCCGCCGATCTTTGCGGTCGCGATCCGTACGTGATGTACGAGGAGTTGAACCAGTTGACCGGCCGCCGCGTCGATCCGTGCGTGTTGGACGTGTTTCTGGCCGTGGTGCGGTTCATGGACGGCCAGCCGGCCAAACCCTGGTGGAAGTTCACGCCCCAGCGGAAGCGAGAGTTGACGTTGCGGCAGGGGTGACAGCCCGTCGAAAAATTGTATCTATGGTAACCCGAAGCGTCAGCGAGGAACGGCCACCGAGTTCCCTCGCTTACGCTTCGGGTTACCATGAGACAATCCCTCGCCGAACGCCACCTAAGAGAGGGGATCTTACTGGACATCGTCGGGCGATTCTGCTGTAATGCGGACACCCACCGCATGGACCGAATGGACAGACCGCCTTGGATTGGCGTCGAGCAGTCCGCCGAGTCCGGTGCCAGGTGATACGAGACAGACATTCCCTCACCGTCCCACCGCAAAAGGAGAAGCCCATGTCCAGCCAGACTCGTCGAACCTTCTTGAAACATTCTCTAGCCGCGGCCGGTGCCGGGACGCTGTTTACCGTGGCCGGAACGAAGGCCTCCGGCAGGATCCTGGGCGCCAACGACACGGTTCGGCTCGGCGTGGCCGGCATCCACGGCCGGGGTGGTTCGCACATCGACGCCTTTGCCGGCATGAAGGGCGTCGACGTCACCTACCTGATCGATCCCGACAGCCGGCTGTTCCCCGGCAAGACCGGCCAAGTGAAGAGCCGAGGCGGCAACACGCCCAAGTGCGTGCAGGACATCCGCGAAGCGCTGGAGGACAAGGATCTCGACGCGGTCAGCGTGGCCACCTGCAATCACTGGCACGCGCTGATCACGTTCTGGGCCTGCCAGGCGGGCAAGGACGTGTACGTCGAGAAACCGTGCAGCCACAACGTCTTCGAGGGGCGCCAGTGCGTGAAGGCCGCGAGGAAGAACAAGTGCATCGTGCAACACGGCACACAGAGCCGCTCCAGCGGCGGTTGGGCCAAGGCGGCCGCGGTCATCGCCAGCGGCAAATACGGCAAGCTGCTCGTCTCCAAGGCGTACGCCTCGAAACCCCGTTGGAGTATCGGCTTCAAGGATACCAAGGAACCGCCCAAGGAACTCGACTTCAACCTCTGGCTCGGTCCCGCGCCGATGCAGCCCTATCACGAAAACAAGGTGCATTACAACTGGCACTGGTTCTGGGACACGGGCAGCGGCGAGATCGGCAACCAGGGCGTGCATCAGATGGACATCGCCCGTTGGGGCATCCCCGGCGGAACGCTGCCGGTCAGCGCCTTCAGCATGGGCGGCCGCTGGGTGAATAGTTCCGAGGGCCATCCGCCGTTTACCGATCAGGCCGAGACGCCCAACATGCAGCTTTCCGTGCTCGACTTCGGCGAGACGCTGCTGGTGTTCGAGGTGGCCGGGTTGTGTGGCAAGTCGGTCGTCGGCGGCAAGTCGCCCCCGCGCAAAGTCGACAACGAATTCTATCTTGAAGCGGGTGCCATTAAGGGCGGCAAGTTCTATCCCAAGGACGGCAACGGTAAGAGCGAGTCGCTTCCCGACGTCGATTACCACGTCGAGCCGGGCAGTATCTTCTCGAACTTCATCGATTGCGTACGCCATCGCGACCATACGAAGCTGCAAGCCGACATCGAAACGGCCCATTACTCGGCCGCGCTGTGCCATCTGGCCAATGCGTCGTACCGAATGGGTAAGCAGGTCCCCGGCAGCACGCAGCCGGAGATCCTCGGCAAGCATTCGGAGGTTGCCCGCAGTTGGTCGGATATCAAGGACGCGCTGAAAAACGCCGTCGGCCTGGACGTCGAGAAGAGCACCTACCAGCTCGGCCCGACGCTCAAATTTGATCCCAAGAGCGAGCAATTCGTGGGCAACTCGGCGGCCAACGCCCTGATTACGCGAAAGTATCGCAAGCCGTTCGAGGTGACCGAGAACGTGTGAGCGGTGGAGATGATAGTCTGTGCTAGCAGCCCGTTGAAATAGTAACCCGAAGCGTGAGCGAGGAAGCAAGGGGTCGAATTCCTTGCGGTTTCCGTTCCTCGCTTACGCTTCGGGTGATGATGACGTGTCTTTCAACGGGCTAACGGCTGGCCCTGGATGAAACTGTCCCACGAACTTCCCAACGGAGCGCCCCGCCATGCTCTCATCCGCACAAGTCTTGATCCTGCTGTCGGCCATGCTGGCGCAAGCACCGGAGCGGCCGACGGTGACCGTGTTGCGATACGAGGTCGTGCAAGACGAGGAGAATGCCATCGGCGCGGGTGATATGGAAAACCTCGTTGCCGTGCTTGAGCGGCGCGTCAATCCGGGCGTACTCAACCGGGTCTTCGGTCGTATCCCGATCGACGTGGTCGAGGGAAAGTACATCGAGATCGGCGTTCCCAGCGACCGGCCCGAGTTGATCCAGCGAATCCAGCACAAGCTAACCGTCGCCGGCACCTTGGAGTTTCGCATCCTCGCCAACGGGCGCGACCACGCGGAGATCATCGAGCGGGCTATCAAGAGCGTCGCTCGGGAAATCCGCGACGGCGACAATCGCGCTGCCTGGTGGATACCCGTGCAACCGGGCCGGGAGAAGACCTTCAAGGATGACCAGGAGATTGCCACCCGGCGGACCAAACGGGCCAATCGTGATGACGCCCGGGAAGACGGCGAGACACTCGAAATTCTCGTCGTCGCCGATCGGTTCAACGTCAACGGCAGCTACCTCCGCCGGGCTCGTGCCCAAACAGACCGGCAAACGGCGATCCCGTGCGTCGGCTTCGAGTTCAATGCGGACGGCGGTCGGAGGTTTGCCGGCTTGACCAGTTCCAATCTGCCCGACGAAGACCGCAGGCGCAAGCTAGGCATTATCATCAACGGGCAGATCTACTCCGCACCGATCATTATGGGCACCGTTTCGACTCGCGGACAGATCACCGGCAGTTTCACCCAGCAAGAAGTCGACGATCTGGTCGCCGTGCTCAACAGCGGCACGCTTCCGGCCCGGCTGCGGCTCGTCTCGAAGACCGTCGAGCCGGCACCCATTCAACCCCCAAGAGCAGATCCATGAACTCCCGCCGTCGCGTCGAAATGGCCCTGAACCATCGGCAGCCCGATCGTGTTCCGCTCGATCTGGGCGCCAGCCCGGTGACCGGTATGCAGGTCAGCAGCGTGGCCCTGTTGCGGCAAGGGCTCGGGCTCGACTCGCCGGGAACGCCGGTCAAAGTGGTCGAGCCGTATCAGATGCTCGGCGAAATCGCGCCCGACCTGATCGACGCGCTGGGGGTCGACGTCGTGGGGCTCGGCGGCACGAAGACCATGTTCGGCTACGAGAACAAGGGCTGGAAGCCGTGGACCACGTTCGACGGCACGCCCGTGCTGGTGCCCGAGGGGTTCAACACCGACCCGGAGCCGGGCGGCGATATCCTCATGTATCCCGAGGGCGATCGGTCGGTGCCACCCAGCGGCCGGATGCCCAAGGGCGGCTACTACTTCGATTCGATCACCCGCCAGGAACCGATCGACGAGGAGAACCTCAACGTCGAAGATAACCTCGAAGAATATGGCCCGATCACCGACGCCGAACTACAACACTTCGCCCGCGAGGCGGATCGGCTGTTCAACGAAACGGACAAGGCGATTTTGGCCAATTTCGGCGGCACGGCCTTCGGCGACATCGCTCTGGTGCCGGCGCCGTTTCTAAAGCATCCCAAGGGAATCCGCGACGTCGAGGAGTGGTACGTCAGCACGGCCGCCCGATTCGATTACGTCCATGAGGTGTTCAGCCGCCAGTGCGAAATCGCGCTGGCCAATCTGGCGAAGATCTACGAAGCGGTCGGCGATCGGGTGACGGCCGTGTTTGTCACCGGCACCGACTTCGGCACGCAAGCCGGGCCCTTCATTAGCCCCAAGGCCTACGTGCGGTTGTACCAGCCGTTTCAGCGGCGCATCAACGACTGGGTTCACCAGCACACGCCGTGGAAGACGTTTATCCATTCCTGCGGATCGGTCGTGGCCCTGCTGCCCGACATGATCGAAGCCGGTTTCGATATTCTCAACCCGGTGCAATGCTCGGCCGCCGGCATGGGCGCCCCGGGGCTCAAGGAGAAGTTTGGCGACCGGATCACCTTCTGGGGCGGCGGCGTCGACACGCAACAGACGCTCCCCTTCGGCACGCCCGAGGAAGTGGCCGCGCAAGTGCGGCAGCGGATCGAGATCTTCGGCCGCGGCGGCGGATTCGTTTTCAACACCGTCCACAACGTCCAGGCCAATACGCCCCGGGAGAATGTGCTGGCGCTCTACAACGCGGTGCGGGAGTACGGCGCGGTTTAGCGATCTTGTAAGGTGGGACAAGCGCAGCGCCGGCCCACCATGGCAGCTTAATTGGACAACACATGGCCAATCACCGAAACGTGCGCCACCGCTCAGGCGGCCAGTAGATGTGGGTGACGACGCCACACATATAGGATTCGGGAACCGCAAAGGGATTATGTCCCGGCGCACCGCGATCCCAGAGGCGGGAGTCCTTCGTTCGCGGAGGAAAATCGCCCAGCACGAAATACTCGTCGTCGCCCAACTGTGCCGGATGATCCGGCGAACCCCATAGTTCCATGTGCGCGTGGGGTATCTCGGATAGGTAGTTGATTCCGCGAAGAGAATCCGGCGGCGTCAACATTTCACCGTCTGCCCATACCCGACCGTCCTTGATCGTGATTTCCTCTCCCGGGAGCCCGACAAGACGCTTCACGTAAAGAATCGACGGATCTTCCGGGAAGCGGAACACGACGAGGTCCCATCGCCGGGGCCTGAAGAATTTGACCACGACGAAGCGATCGCGGCCGAAGACTTGATCGCCATAATCGGTAGGTTGCGATACGTGGAAGTTGTCGCGACAGATCATCGGCGGCGGATCCGGGAAAAGGTCCGGCCGGGTCTCGGGTGAACAGTACGCAGGGCTTCCACATTCAACACACGTACCGACCCAGTGATCCCCCAACAGCGTGGGCGCCATCGAGTTCGTGGACTGTACGAACGTCTCGGCGACGTACGGTTTGAGGACGAAAAATGTCAATGCGATCATGATGACCGGCGCAAGAAGCGTCGCAAGCCAAGCCTGAAAAGCGCGAAGAAACGACGCCTTGAAGACGCACACGATGACACAACACTGGATAAGAACCCACGCAACAAATTCCCCGATCCCAAGAATCAGAGCGAGTTGGTGGTCGCCTGGCAACCTCAGATACGACCCAATCATGAGCGTCACTTGCAGAACGGAAACAAGAACGGTCGCCAACACGAGTCGACGCGCAGTGACGTCCTGAACTTTCGCCCAGCGCAGCCCCAGGCGAAGAAACACAACCCAGAGAAGTATCGAGGCTGCCAACCCGCCGAGAAGCAAAGCCCCGAGGACGATTGTTGACATCATGGGACAACCTTTCTCTCTTTCTCTTGTGACCCGATCGTGTCTGTTTGGCAGCCCGAGAATGCGAACGAGGCGCGTTGTTGCCTGATAACACCCCGGCTCGATGACGGCGATTGTAGCACGCACATCGAGGGGGGGGAAGGAAAGCCGAAAGCGAGAAAACGAGAAAAGGGACAGGCATTATTTGGCATCGGGCCATCTTGGGCGAGGCGGGGAAACCTGCCCCAACGCGGATCGAGGTCACGATGACTCCTCGCGTGAGTCGATGTGATATCACTTTGGGTCAATCGGGTAATCTTGATGAACCCACTCCGTGGCAGGGTTCATGTCGCAAGTTCCGGTTATATAATCGTTTGTAGCGCATGTTCCCACGGCGGGAACCCTCGCTCGACGAGGATTGGCACGCCCGCTGCAATGGGTGTGAATCTCCACTGACTCATTTCTCATCAGAAAGGACGGTCCGCGATGGACGCACGAAGAATCATCCTCTTGGGTGCCATTTCCTGTTTGACGTGGGCCATTGGAACACCGGTCCAGGCGTCCCGTTCCTGGGTCCAGCACCAGTTGGACACGAACTACGACCACTACAGGCAGCAGCGAAATGCACTTCAGGACGCGTTCGATCGGCAGGACAAGGATCTGCGAAATCAGGTGGATGCCCAGCGCGACCAACTAAGACGCAATTACGACCATGCGCGTCGATGCCCGGGCGCCCACCGGGGTTCGCTCGGCCGCGAGTATAGCCGGCAGCGCGGCGAGCTGAGTCGGCAATACATTCAGCAGCGGAACTGGCTCGACGACGAGTCGGATCGCCAGTTGGACCTGCTTTTCGACGAATACGCCCGCCAGCGCGACGCGCTGCGGCTTTATGATCGAGATTGTCGCTCCGGTCGTCCGCCGGTCGTGCAACCGCCGACGGTGCATTATCCGGTTGTGCAACCGATGGAACACGAACCGTATAGCCCGACGGCTCGGGAGTTCTAGCCCGATCTTGTCACAACGCCGAGCCGTCATCCGCCGATTTGCGTGAACCGCTCGGTCTGCTCGCGGATGGCGCGCTCGGTGGGCAGGCGTTCCATCGAGCTGGCACCGTAGAACCCGTCGACGGCCCGGCAACCGGCCAACACGTATCGGGCGTCGTCGGGTTCGGCGATCGGGCCGCCGTGACAGAGCACGATCACGTCGTCGCGGATCCCCTTGGCCGTGTCGGTGATCTGGTCGATCAGCCCGATACACTGGTCGAGCGTCTTCGCCGTCTGCGCACCGATCGAGCCGGCGGTGGTCAGGCCCATGTGGGCGACCAGGATATCGGCCCCCGCACGGGTCATTTGCGCGGCTTCGTCGGTATTGAACACGTAGGGCGTGGTCAGCAGTTCCATCTGCCGGGCCAGCCGCACCATCTCCACCTCGCGGTCGTAGCCCATGCCGGTCTCTTCGAGGTTCGCCCGAAGCGTACCGTCGATAAGACCGACGGTGGGAAAGTTCTGCACGCCGGCAAACCCGATCTCTTGCACCTGCCGAAGAAACCGTTCCATGATCCGCATCGGGTCGGTGCCGCAGACGCCGGCCAGCACGGGCGTCTTCTTCACCACGGGGAGCACCTCGGCGGCCATGTCCATGACGATGGCGTTGGCGTCTCCATAGGGCATCAACCCCGATAGCGATCCGTGGCCGGCCATGCGAAAGCGGCCCGAGTTGTAGATCACGATCAGATCGATCCCGCCGGCCTCTTCAAACTTGGCGCTGATCCCAACTCCGGCGCCGCCGCCGATGATCGGCTTGCCGTCGGCGATTTTCCGGCGGAAACGGGCGAGAATGTCGCTTCGGGTTTCGGGCATGAGAGGTCTCCGTTCTGTGCGTTGTGTGGAAAGGGGCGGTTACGACCCGCGCTGTTGTTCGAGGAATTCACGGGCGGCCGCCGCCGTGTCCTCGTTTTCCGTGGCTTCGAGGACTCTCTCGACCACCTCAATGACGAAGTGACGTTGCGGGGTATCGCTCATCATGTCCAACTGCCCGGCGATGGCGACGACCACCGTCGCGGCGGTCTCGGTCAGGCTCTTGTCGTCCAAGCACGATTGGGCCATGCGAAGCGAGTCGACTGAGGGCGACCACTGAAATTCCCCGAGCACGGCCGACGCGTTTCTGGCGTTGGTGTTGATCGCCATGAGTTTCTTCAAGAGACTCGGCTTCCTCCCACTCGCGACCCGGTCGGTGACCACGCGGCGAAGGCAGCCCATGACGGCCTCGTTCTTGACCCGGGAATTCGATTCCGTCTCGGCAAGGTCGAGCAGCACGTCGGTAGCCCGCGGGTCGGGCGAGGTGGCCAATGCCTCGAAGGCCGCTTTGACGACGTCCGCGTTCTCGTCACGGACGGCGACGATCACGGCGTCCAGGGCCTTTTTGTCGTCGAGTTGCCCGAGCACGCGAATCACCGAGCAGCGGGCCGCCTCGGTGGTTTCCGGAAGAGTCGCCAAAAGGGGCTTTGCGATCTGTGTACCTTCACATACCGCGATCAGCGCCTGCTCGGCGGCTGCCCGCTCTTGCTCGCTCCCGGCTTTCACGAGAACCTGGACCAGAAGCGGAGTTTCCGCGGCGCCGCCCAGCACACGGACGGCGTCGACCGCCGCGATGCGCACGCTTTCGTCGTCGTGGTCGACGTAGGTCTTGATCGCGTCGAGCGATTTGGTATCACCGCGACGGGCCAATACGTCGAGAATTCCCGCGAGCTTCTTGCCTCGGGCTTTGCCGAGTTGCTCGACCCACGCGTCGGTCACCGTCTCACCCGGCAGTTCGGCGCCGAGTTTTACGGCCGTCCCGTGGAGGATGTCGTTGGGATGCCCGACCGCGGCCACAACATCGCCCATTGCATGGGCGCCCAGTACGGAAACGAGTTGTCGCAGCGCGGCGGCCTTGTAGAAGTAATCGTCGGTATTACCCCCGATCAATTCGCGACAGCGGCGTACGCGTTGCCGATCGTCGGTGATGGATGAGAGATCGGCGGCGAGTCGCTCGTCGACCAGCGAGTGGATGCTGACCAGGGGCCGGGGATGTTTGTCCTGCTGGATTGCCCGAATGGCGTCTTCGAGCAACTGACGATGTTCGCCGGTTCGCACCGACCACCGCATTTCTCTCAACCGCGGCAGTATCGATCGGGCGCTTCCCGCGTACTGCTTGAACGTTTTGAGGCGATGTGCCCCGCGCACGCCCTGCCCCCAGCGGTTGGCATCCAAGGTCTCGAAACAGAGGGGGATTCCTTCGGCGATGCCGAGTCTTGCCATCAAGTCCAGCCCGTGTTGGCGGGCATCGTCGTCGAACATCATGTAGTTCGGCGACGAGAACTTCACGGCGTCGTAAATCGACTGGGCCATGATCGCCGTATCTTCCCGCGTGAAAAACCTCAGCGCGTACGCCCCGCAGCCTCGTACCCGGCCGGAAGGATCCTTGAGCAGTTTGTCGACCGAGGCGTAGAGCAACGGGCGATCCAAGTCGGCCAGCGCGTCTTCGTCGTCGACGCGTTGGGGAAGGAGGCCGTCGAAATAGAGGGGGGCGTACTTACCGGCCGCATAGCCGAGCGAATAGGCCAGCGCCTGCTGCGTCGGCCGCATGCGTTCTTCCTCGTGCTCCGCCAAAACGGCTCGCAGCAAGTCGGGCACCGCGCGGCGGGCCGGTTCTTCCATCCGCGTCAGGGCGTAACCGGCCGCGATGCGGACGATGGGCGCCTCGTCGCTGAGTGCTCCCGAGACGATCGGCACGGCCCGGGCCGCGCGTCCGCCTTGGTATCCCAGCGCCGTAATCGCACCGGCGCGTGCCTCGGGGTTGTCGCTCTTGGACATCTCCACAAGCCGGGGGATGAAGTCGCCGTCCTTTTCGGCCAGCGCCTTGGCGATCCACTCGCGCGCGATGGGCGACCAGTTGTCGAGCCCGGCGATCAGTTCCTCGGGGCTGATGTCCGATGTGTCGGGAAATCGCCATCGGCCGGTGGCGATCGTGTCGGTCGTTTCTTTTTCGTCGAGCCAAACGCTCCGGTCGTGGCCTTTGCCGGTCAGATGGATGGCCTTTCGTGGCAGGGTCGCGATGAGCACTTGGGCGACCGTGGGGTCGAGGAATTCGCCGCCGTAGTGGCCGCCGAGCCGCTGAAACGCGAAGCTGCCGTCGGCCTGCCGAGTGAGCGCGTAGTACCAGCGCAGTTCTTCGAGAAACGCGGCCGCGGTGGCCGGTCCGCCGCAGTTCGCGCCCAGCGGATCCCAGAAGTAACTGTAGGAATTTCCGCTGTGGCCATACTCGCACGTTTTGTAGAGCGACGCGGTCAGTTTGGAAAAGAACTGTGCGTCCTGGGGTCGTTTCTGGATACTAAACATCACGGCGGCGATCCCGTTCTTACCGTTTCCCGACATGCCGTTTCTGCCGTTGCAGTGGATCTCCAGGCTCGGCCGGTGAAACCCGTAGCCGATCGATCCGTTGCCGGTGAACTGGGCGAAGAACCGGGTGGCGTGCCCGATGGCATCGTCGATCTCGGGATGTTCGACGCCGCATTTCTTGGCCAGCACGAGCGTGAGCAGGCAAGGCAGTCCGGCCTGATTCAGGGCGCCGTAGCCGCCCAAGCGTCCGTGCAGTTGGCCGTTGTTCTGGCTGGTCCAGGCGAAGCCGTGTCCCCAGGTGCCGCCGTTGCTTTGGCCCATGGCGATTTTCACGGCATGTTCGCGAATCGCCGGCAGCACGTACTTGTCGCCGGTGGCCAGGTAATACTCCGTCAGGATCAGGCCGCGGTAACCGGCGCCCCAACAGACCAGTCCGCCCGATTCGGTGCTGAGCTTCACCTCCGGGCTGGCCCATTTGGCTTCGTGCAGGAAGTCGCGGACAAGTTGGATGTACTTGTCTTCGCCCGTGGCCAGAAAGGCCAGCGCCTTCACTTCGATCCGCCCCCAGCTTTCTTGCTCGACGAGCACCGCCAGCGCGTCCTGTAAGATCTTCTCCGTCTTCGGGCAGTTGTAGGGGGCCGTGTCGCTGTAGGCGCCCATGACGGGCAATCGAAGTTCGACCGTCTCTTCCTTGCCCTGGCGGGTCGGGGCATCCGCATCGGGCCGCCAGCGGATGACTTTCAAAACGCCCTGGTTCTCGTTCTTCTCGGCCTCGTCGATCGCCCGACCGAAACACTTGCGGGCGTCGTCGTCAAAATGCTCTCCGCCGACGCCGAGGATCACGTCGCCGACTTCCAACACGCCCTCGGCCGGTGTGCCCTCCTGGATCTCCGTGATGAGTATCTGGCGGGCTTCGTCGGTCATGAATCGCTCGTTCACGTGGAGCCAGCCCTTGGCGCCGGTCGGGCCAAGGTGGTATTCGCCCTTCCGCTCGAAATCGATCTCCGCGGTCAGGTCGGGCGGCGCTGCCGGCTCTTGGGCGGTTGTCGACGTGGTGCCAAGCAGCAGGAGCCCGATCAGGGCCAGAAGGCTGTGTTTCTCGATGCACATCATCTTCCGTGGCATGGTTCGGTCCTTATGAGGGTTATTCCGATTCGAGAAAAACGTGGATCATGTTGTGCGTGGCAAGGGCCGGTCCGAGAAACTCCAGCAACTGCCCGTACTTGAGGTCGGCGTCGGCGAAGACCAGCAGAATGGGCGGCCCCGGCCTTCGGCCCGCTTTCTTGCGCCGGGCGGCGTCCGCGTCGAGTTGCCGGCGAAGCGCGGCGGGTGTGTCGACGTTGAACGTCGTCGTGGTTGATTTGTACTTCGCGGCGTCGCTGTCCCAGGTCGTTT
>JABMRP010000188.1 GCA_013202535.1 Planctomycetota bacterium | reverse complement strand
TTCCCAGCGTGCGTCTGGGGCGACGTTGGGGTGACATGCCCGGCAAATGGAGGAGCATCTCATGCGGACAATAGAATCTCTTCGTGCGACGTCCGTTTCACTGCGGATGGTTTCGGTTCTTGGCATCCTGTTGGCGACGACGGCCCCGGCCGCTTTGGCTGGCCCGGCGGAAGAGGCCGAGCAGATCGCCTCTTTGGCCGGCTTCCACGGCGGCCTGGTCATCCACGTCGGCTGCGGGGACGGGAAACTCACTGCGGCGCTGCATCTGGCGGACAACTGTGTCGTTCAGGGACTGGAGGCCGATGCAGAACGTGTCGAAACGGCGCGCGCGGCCATCCGTGCGATTGGATTGTACGGCCCGGTTTCCGTTATCCACTGGAGCGGGAAAAAACTCCCCTACGTGGACAACTTGGCGTCGTTGGTCGTCTGCGAGGACCCCGGCGCGGTTGGGGCGGGCGAACTCCTGCGGGTGCTCCGGCCCCACGGCGCCGCGGCGATCAAGCGAGACGGCCAATGGACCGTCACGGTCAAGCCTCAACGGCAAGGCACCGACCAGTGGGAACAGCACTACCACGGCGCGGACAACAATGCCGTTGCCCAGGACACCGTCGTCGGTCCGCCCCGGCGGTATCAGTGGCTGGGCGAGCCCAAGTGGCAGCGATCCCACCTTGCGATGCCCTCGATCAACAGCATGGTCTCGACCAACGGGCGTCTGTTCACCGTCGAGGACATGGGCTCCGCCGAGCACCCGGCGCTGCCGGGAAAACAGGCGCTCGTGGCCCGGGATGCTTACAACGGGGTTGCCCTTTGGCGAGTCATGTTTAGCGATTGGCACCCGATCTACATCCGCAACAAGGAGATGCCGGTGCAAATCCAGCGGCGGCTCGTCGCGGTTGGCGATGTCGTCTATTGCATGCCCGGTTACTCGGCGCCAATCACCGTGTTCGATGCGGCGACCGGCGCCGTCATCAAGAAGCACGCCGCAACCGCGGGGACCATGGAGTTCGTGCATGATCGGGGCGTTCTGTACGTCGTGACGGGCGACCAGTCCGATATCTCCCCGGCGCTGGCCGAGGACGGAAACTCGGCGCTGAATACGAGCAGGTTCAGACGCGAGGCGTATGGGCCGATCATCAACGAGCCCATCGATCCCAAGAACGATATCCTGGCCATCGACGCCGACTCGGGTAACGAACTCTGGAAGATAACGAAAGCGGACACCAAGGGCTACGAAGGGGCGACGCTTGGCGTCATCGGCGATCACGTGGTCTTCGCAACCTCCACCGAACTTGTCTGTCTTGACCGCGCAACCGGTAAGACAATCTGGCGTGTGCCCGCCCCGATTGTTCTCAAAGGGCCGGCGGGCATTGCGGTCTCGCTCGTGCTCTCGGATCGCGCTGTCTATCTCGCGGATTCCGCGCGGCTCCGGGCGTTCCGTCTCGCCGACGGCAAGACGCTTTGGGAGACGCCCGCCACGATTAATCATCACAAGGCGCCGGATGTGTTTCTGGCCGGCGGCCTCGTCTGGGCAGCGGCATATAATGCTTCGACCGGGCGGCCGGTACCGGCGCTGGGGCTCGGCCGTATGGGAGTCAACGGCTTCGATCCCGAAACTGGGAAGCTGGTCAAACAGCTCGATCAGACCATGGCCGGTCCCATGGGCCATGACCGTTGCTATCGGAACCGGATCACGACGCGGTATTACATTAACACCGCGACCGGCGGCAGCGATTTCCTCGATCTCAGTTCCTCGGCGGAATTTCCCAATCCCTGGATCCGCAGCACCTGCGGCATTGGTCCGCTTCCCTGCAACGGTCTTTACTATGGCGGGCCGCCGTCCTGCGCCTGCTGCAACAGCGTCATGCTCAACGGCTTCAATGCGATGGCGGCAGAGCCGCGCCTGACGAAATCGGACCAACCGATCGAGGTGGGCACGGAAGCTACGCTCGAAAAAGGCCCCGCCTTCCCCGAACTCGCGAACCTGAAATCAACGACTTCTCCAGACGATTGGCCCGCCTACCGTCATGACAACGCTCGGACGGGAACGACGAAGAACAAAGTCCCGGCCGTGCTCGGCAAACGCTGGGAGACCAAACTCGGCACCCGGGCCAGCGCCCCGGTCATCGCCGCCGGCATGGTGTTCGCGGCGGACGTTGACGGCCACGCCGTCTGCGCCATGAACGTGTCGGACGGGAAGATCGTTTGGCGGTTCTCCGCCGAGGGGCGTGTCGACTCGCCCCCGACGTATTACCAGGGCCTCCTCCTTCTCGGTTCCCGCGACGGATCGGTATATTGCCTGCGTGCCGCCGACGGGACGCTCGTCTGGCGGTTCCTGCCGCTTGAGCGGCGGTTGATCTGCGCCTACGGGCAGCCGGAGTCGGCGTGGCCGATTTGCGGCAGCGTCCTCATCCGGGACGGCCTCGCGTATTTCGCCGCCGGAAGAAACTCCTTCGCCGACGGCGGCATCTTCCTCTATGCGCTCGACCCGCGTTCCGGCAAAGTCGTTCATCGCCGGCGCATGGTCGGCCCCTACGGCGAAAACGGTTTCCCCATCGAAAACCGGGAGGTTGTCAAGGGCATGAGCATCAAGGGATTCACGGGAGACATCTTCATTGCCGACGATCGACTGCTCTATCTGAGGCATCAGGCCTTCACTCCTAACCTCTTGCCGGTCAAGCTTCAGGATGTCAAGCAGCCGCACCTGATTCCCTCGCCCGGTTTCCTCGAGGCGATTCCTCAGCACCGTTCGTTCTGGACCATTGACACCATGCTGCATTACGACATCCCCACGGGCCAGGGCGGCGTGCATGGCGACATCCTGGTTATCGATGGCTCGCGCTTCTACGAGGTTCGGGGTTACACTCCCGGGCGCACCACTTGGTTCGATCCTCGGGACAGCGGCTACACACTCTACGCGGGAACGTACGGCGCCTCGGCCAAGGCTTCGGCAAACCGGCCGGCGACAGGTTCCGGCAGGCGAACTGCCTCGCAGGCCCCTGCCAAGCAGGGCAAAGGCAGGCCAGCGCGGGCCAGAAACCGAAACGCGGTGAATGTTGCCCCCTCGGTGAAGCTCTGGAGCAGTTCCATTCCCCTCACCGGCAAGGCGATCGCGCTGGCCGGTGACGTCCTGTTCGTCGCCGGAACCCCGGTCGCGTTCCCGAAGGACGATCTGGCCAAAGCGTACGAGGGGCGAATGGGCGGCATCCTCTGGGCGGCCTCCGCGTCCACCGGGGAGAAGCTCGCTCAGTACACGCTCGATTCCCCGCCTGCGTGGGACAGTCTCGCCGCCGCCAACGGCCTGCTCTTTTTTTCGCTCGCCGACGGGCGCGTGGTGTGCATGGGGCCACCGTGAGGCTTCTGAGGCAATTGCTTTAGTCAGTGGTGTGCGGGTCACCCGAGTTTTGCACGAAGGGCGAGGGTAACCTCCCGTTCACTGCCTCCCTTGAAGCGCGCTCCCGTTGCACCCCATCCAAAGCCGACCGGCACCAGGGCGTGCGGCACGATCTCCCTCACGGCATTGCGCGTCCGCGCCGCGAGATCCAGGAAACACTCCTGGACAAAGTGCTGGTAGTCCACCGCCCTGCGGCGATAACCCCGTGCGGTCAAGTTATTGGGCCGACATCGAAACCCCTTGAAAACACGAACTACACGCTCGCCAGCAGCATGAATCTCAGACGACGTTCGGAGGCATCGATGAGGATTGATGCGGCAGCCACACGGCTCGTATTCGGGATTCTGCGTCATCAAGTCATGACTTTGATCGGACGTCCGAGAAAACCACCCTCTCTGCCGAATTCCACCACGCAAGACGGCGTTTCTGGAAGGGGTTGCGGAAAAGGGTACTTAGCTCCCCATCGACCCCATCCGGGATTCTGGCCAACGCGCAGCAAGGGCAGGAGTAGAGGAATATGCGTTCTACTTCTCCGGGGCCCACACGAACAACTACTCGAACCTCCGCGTGACCGGCATGGGCTCCCGATCCATCCCCGGGCTGGTCGGGGCGCATTACTCGAAAATGGGCAAGGCATTGCTGAAGCATCATCGCGGGCAGCGGATCACCGAAGAGCAGTACCGTCGCGTTTGCCTCTGGCTCGATCTGAATTCCCCACGGCTGGGCGCATTCAACGACGTTGCCCGGCAGGAGCGGGGCGAAATGGTATGGCCCGATCTGGATGTAGATCCGGATAATACGACTGGGGTCGAACATCCAAAACAACAACAAGAGCGGCAGCGTGAGTGAACACGCATGAAGCGGTTTCTTCAGCAAAGCCTTTCGACGTCTGGCCGCACTGTGGCTTCGCCATACTCCACTGGGGCGTGGCCCCCGAAATGGACAGCGATACAAAGACTTCGGTCTGCCGTTGCTTCATGGCGGGAACTGCTCCGGAGAGGCATTCGCGACAGATTCTTCGGCTACCGTGGTCTCCGCAGCCAGGAAAAGACGCATCCCTGGGAGTCTTCACGAAGGCTGCTCCTCAGCCACACCGATACCGACCATACCACAGCCAAGGGTCAGATTACGTCCAACGTGACGAACGTTCATTAGCCTGCTGGGGGGAATCGCTCCTCGGAGTCACGGACATGCCGGGGCTGCCATTGGCCGGAGAATATCGTTGCCTTTGTGTTGATGGGTTTGTCGGCAATCCGTTCTGAATCTTGCTCGGAAATGAACGAGCAACGGGGGCACCGGTCGCGCAAGGTCGTTCACACCCCCTTGGGCACGGCCCAGTGGCCCTGGCGATACTTCCGTGTGACCAGCGGGGCGGCCTCCGTGTCGTTGACGAACTGCTCGCCGTCGGGGTCGAACTCCAGCGAGCCCCGGCCGGTTCGGGCCAGGGTGTTGGCCAGATGGGCCAGGGCCGCCGAGCGGTGGCCGATCTCGGCCTCGGCGTTCGTCTTACGCCCCGAGCGGATTGCTTCAAGGAAATCGGCGGCGTGGGCGCTGGCGTCGAACGTACCGCTCTCCTCTTTGAGCAACTTGTTCCGCGGCCCGTAGAGCTTCCAGCCCGAACCCTTCCCGAGGATCAGCATCCCCTCGGTCCCGTAGAAGGCGTTACCGTTCTCCAGGGCCTCCTGCTGGTAAGGCGCCCAGATTCGCTGCTCGTAGACCAGCAACCGCCGTTGGCCCAGCTTGCCGGCGCCGGGGTACTCGAAGGTGGTGTAGAGCGTGTCGGGGAACTGCTGGTCGTCGTCGAAGTAGAGCTTCGAGCCGTGGCCGCAGACGGCCGTGGGGTGGTCCGGATCGCCAAGGCCCCAGCGGGCGATGTCCAACTCGTGGACCCCGTCGTTGCCGGCGTCGCCGGTGCCGAAGTCGTACCACCAGTGCCAGGTGTAGTGGTGGCAGGTCTTGCGAAAGGGCCGCATCGGAGCCGGGCCGACCCACAGGTCGTAGTCGAAGCCGGCTGGCGGCTCCGATGGCTCGGCGTGGCCGATGTTCGCCCGCCGCTGGCTGTTCCACGCTTTGGCCACCAACACCCGGCCGATCGCCCCCTCGCGCAACAGTTTGATGCCGCGGCGGATGAACTCCGTGCTGCGGCTCTGGGTGCCAACCTGGACGGCAAGCTTTGTCCGCCCGGCGGCCTCCACCAGCAGACGCCCCTCGCGGATG
>JABMRP010000030.1 GCA_013202535.1 Planctomycetota bacterium | reverse complement strand
GCCCTTCCCGGTCACCACGGCGCCGGAGTGCGTCGAGGCGGTGATCCGATACGTGCGGTCTTGTTCCAAGGCCTCGATCGTCGTCGGCGAGGGTTGCGGCGACATGCATCTGGAAACGCCCGAGGTGTTCGACCGGTTGGGATATACGGAAATGGCCCGGCGACTCGACGTCGAACTGGTCGACTTGAACCACGCGCCGCTGGTCAAACTGGCAAGCGCCGCCTGCCCCGTGTTTCCCGAGATGTATCTCCCCCGGATCGCCATGTCGCACTACCTGATCTCCGTGCCCGTGCTCAAGGCCCATTCGTACTCACAGATCACCGGCACGCTGAAGAACATGATCGGGCTGGCCCCTCCGGAACATTACTCGGGCCGCTACGGCGATTGGAAGAAGGCCGTGTTTCATGGTCGGATGCACGAGTCGATCGTCGATCTCAACGCCTACCGCACGCCCGACCTATCGCTGTTGGACGCCACGGTCGGCTTGGCGGAGTTTCACCTCGGCGGCGCCCATTGCGACCCGCCGCTGGGCAAACTGCTCGCCGGGTTTGATCCCGTGGCGGTCGATCGCCGGGGGGCCGAGCTGCTGGGGCTGGATTGGCGGAGCATTGGGCATTTGCGGTAGGACGTGTCGGGCGTGTCGGGCGTGTCCGCTGTATAACCTAAACGGCGCGGAGATTGCGATTCGCCTTCGGGCTTCTCCCACGGCCCAACTTTGGCTTGACCTTGCCGATATGATAGTATATACTATGTGTATACGACATCCTGGAGGTGTTTTCATGCCCAAGACCAAGACATTGATCAAACACGGCAACAGTCTGGCGCTGGTGATCGACAAGCCGATCCTTGATGTGCTTCAGATTTCCGCCGACACGCCCTTGGAACTGACGACCAACGGCGACTCGATTTTGATCTCGCCGGTTCGCGACAAGAAACGTCAGAAGAAGCTGCGGGCTTCCCTGGACAAGATCAATCGCAAGTTCGGCGATGATCTGCGGCGACTGGGGGAATAGGCGGTTGTGACGGATTTTCTCAGCGTCGACGACGTGCTCATCCTGCACGCCGATCAGATCGACCTGTACGGCGGCGATCACGGTGTGCGCGACCCGGGACTATTGGAATCGGCCGTTGCCCAGCCGCAGGCAGCGTTTGGCGGCCAAGTGCTGCACGAGTTCCCCTTCGAGATGGCGGCGGCTTACCTCTTCCACCTTGTCCAGAACCATCCATTCTTCGACGGAAACAAGCGGACCGGAGCGGTGGCGGCGCTGGTCTTTCTCGACCTCAACGGCATCGAAATCGGCGCGCCCGAGGGGAGCCTGTATGAATTGACGATTTCCGTCGCCACCGGACAGGCGGGCAAGGCCGAGATCGGTGAGTTCTTTCGCACGTACGCTCCCTGAACGATCCGGCGGCAACAACTACTCTTTCATTGGTCCCGTCCCGCCGAGTGCGCCGCCAAAGGGGGAACACGCGGTGCTTCTCGCCACAAGCCGGTCAAATTCCCCACGGATCGCGTAACGAGCGGGTCAACATTCGAGACGCTTCTTCATCGCCGACGATCTCCTCCTTCTCGGGATCCCAGCGGACTTTGCGCTTCAGGCGGATGGCGATGTCGGAGATGTGGCTGATGATGTCGGAGTAGACGGCGTCGTCGATCGGGCTGATGGTCGTCGCCCGGGTCTTGATGCACTCGACCAGATCGCGGCCCAGGTCGCCGGACTTGAGATGGATTGCGTCGGGCGCGATCTTCACGTCCCAGAGCGACGCCGGATCGGCGCCGTGGCCGCGGTCGCTGACCCAGACGGTTCCCTCGGTGCCGACGAACTTCACCGCGTTGCCGCCCGTGGTCAGCGACATCTTCACGCCGTTGGCACATTGCATCTTTACGTCCCAACTGGCCAGGTTATCGTTGAGTCCCTTGTTGGGGATCACGCCGGTTCCTTCGTACTCGGTGATGCCCGTCTTGTGGGTGTCGTAACCCCATTGGGCAATACTCAGCACGTGCGACCCCCAGGCGGAAATCCAGCCGAGGCAATAGTCGTAGATGCAATACCATCCGCGCGCCTTGCAGCGACCCGGCACATAGGGCACGACCGGCGCGGGCCCGAGCCACCGGTCGTAGTCGAGCGTTGCCGGCGCCGGCGTCGGCTTCGGATCGTTGGGAGCGCAACCGCCGAAGGTGGCGGCCGTAATGTGCAGTTCCTTCAACTCGCCGATGTGCTTGTTGCGGACCAATTCGCACGCATGTCGCCATCCGTCGCCGGAGCGCCGCTGCGGACCGTATTGAAAGACCGTGTTGTAGCGTTTGATCACCGATCGCAGGGCCTGATCCTGAGCAACGCTCGTGCCCAGCGCCTTCTCGCAGTAAATATCCTTACCCGCCTTGGCCGCCCGAATGGCCATGGGCACGTGCCAGTGGTCGGGCACGGTCAGTACGACGGCGTCAATATCGTCGCGCTGGAGCACCTCGAGGAAATCGGCATAGCCGGGAACCTTGCACTGGGCGGCCGATTTCTCGCGGCGATCTTGCCACGTATCACACACGCCGACGATCTGGCCGGCCCCGCCGCCGAGGCCGAAGTGGCGCGGTCCGCGGTCGCCCAATCCGATGACCGCGAAGGTCACCCGTTCGCTGGCCGCGGCCTTGTCCTGATTGCCCAGGGCGGTGCTGGCGATCACCTCGGGAATGGCAACGGTGGCGGCCGTTTTGGCCAGAAACGACCGGCGGGTCAGTTGACGTTGCGATGGACGCATAGTCTGTCTCCTTTCGGGGGTGGATGTTCACGTCCATGATAACCGGCCCGGCGGTGTGTGTCACGCCACGATCGGACTTGGGGCCGTCGATATCGTAACCCGAAGCGTCAGCGAGGCAGTCTTTCCCGTCCTCGCTGACGCTTCGGGTTACGAT
>JABMRP010000187.1 GCA_013202535.1 Planctomycetota bacterium | reverse complement strand
GTCTACAAGAACTCCCTCGATCTTTTCGGTAAGGATCCCAGGAGTTTTCGCTTCAACGTGATAGCGGGGCTCAGTATTGCGAGCTATTGCATGGTCGGCGAGGCCTATGCTGGGTTCACAATAAAAGACAACCGAGATTTCTTCAAGAAATGGCGCGCCTGGGCCACGAAGAACCTCGACTATCTCACGGTCAAGCGGGACCTGTTCGGCTGCCCCGGCGACTCGCCGCTGGACGGCAGCGCCCACATCATCAAGGATCGTGGTTTTCTGTTTCTCTTTCGCGGCGGTTTCGACAAAGGGATCAATCAACAGGCGGCTGTTCGGGCATCGATCCCCATGAATCGCTGGCTGCAGTTAGAAGAGAACCCCAAGGCACTGTACCAGATCAGGGAAATTTATCCGCGTGAGGGGACCGACCTGGGCGTCTACCGTTACGGCGAAGAGTTCCTCTACGACATGCCCAAGGGTTCCGCCGTCATTCTCTCGCTGGAGCCGGCCCCCAGCGGAAGCCGACCTCGGCGTCCGGCTCTGGACGGTCAACAGGGCCAAGTGCTCGTGGTTCCGGCTTTTTCATCGGTGAAGTCCCTACCGGCGGGCTCCAGTCGCAACATTGTCGGTAAGCCTGCTGCGGCCGTTGCGTCTGCCAGGCAGGAGAAGGCGGAATCGGTCGCGAACAATGGCGTTCCGGTTTACATGGTCGGCTTCAACAGGCACGAGGACACGCCCGAGACGGGGATGGCCCGTAATACGGAGATGGCGAGCCAGGATCCGCGGTATACCATGGGGGGCTCTAGATGAATACGACCGCTTCCGACAGCCATGCCGAGAAGCAGCCGACCACCGCTACCGTGCCACGTCGCGAGAATTACGAAGACGTAAAGCGGCGAGTTGCCGAAGTGCAGGCCAAGGAAGTCGAACTTGAGGGGCACGGAGCCGACAAGATACAAGGCTGGGTTCGCATCGGTCCGCCTTGGCTCTTGAGCATGGTTGCGCACGCGATCTTGCTCTTGGTGCTTGCGTCATTGACGTTCACCATCTCGGAATCGGAGTCGACTGCCCTCTTGATAAGTGCCACGGAGCAACTGGATGACGACCTTTTCGAACTGGAGGATATCGCGATAGACCAGCCTTTTGACGTCGAAGTGACGCACGAGAGCTTCGTCCCACCACTGTTGGAGTTGCCGGAGCAGGAATTGGACGTGGAGATCTTCGAGCCTCCGGCCCCTGGCTCGCTTTCCCCCGACGTGCCGGTTGTCGACATGCTTGCTCGCGACGACCTCCGGGAATTGTTGACGAGCGACGTCGATGTCGCCGGTGCGCACGGCCTTCTCGGAGACGACGTTCCGCAAACCCTCCGCGGGCGTAATCCGAGTACCCGTATGGCGATGGCCTTGCGCGGAGGTGGCAGCCGCGCGAGCGAGGCGGCGGTCGGTCGGGCACTGGAGTGGTTCGCACGGCATCAGTTTCCCGACGGCAGTTGGAGCTTCGACCATCAGCAGTGCCCGCAGTGCCGGGGCCAGTGTGGCAATCCGGGCGGCAACAAGGCGACGACGGGCGCGACGGGCATGGCATTGCTCTGCTACCTGGGCGAGGGTGAAACACACAAGACGGGCAAGTACAAGAAGGTCGTCGAGGCAGGGCTGGCCCACCTGCTCAACGCACAGGGAGCCGACGGCAGCCTGGCCGGGGGCCCGATTCCGGCGGGCGACAGCGCATCGCTGATGAGTCACAACTCCTACTGCCATGGTTTCGCCGCGCTCGCCTTGTGCGAGGCATACGCCATGACGTACGACAAGCGGCTCAAAGAGCCCGGACAGGCGGCAATCGACTGGATCGTTCGCCTGCAGGACCGGCAAGGAGGAGGCTTTCGGTACCGGCCGGGCCAGAAAGGCGATGTTTCCGTTTCCACCCTCCAAATCATGACGCTCAAGAGCGCGTCGCAGGCCGGCTTCGTCGTACCGGAGGAAACCGTCGTCGGCGCGGTGAAGTTCCTCGACTCGTGCGACGACCGCTACGGCGGGCAGTACGGCTATTCGGGCCCGATCCATCCCTGGGTTCCAGGCAGCGCCTACGGTGGCTCGCAGGCCATTCACAGCACGACGGCGCTCGGGTTGCTCTCGCGGATGTACACCGGCTGGCCCCGGGACCACCCCGGCATGCAGCGCGGCGCGGAGCACCTGGCCTCGATCGGCCCCGCAGCCAGGGATAACTACTACAATTACTACGCCACGCTCGTGCTGCACCACTACGGCGGCCGGGAGTGGAAAGCGTGGAACGCGAAGATGCGCGACTTTTTGGTTGCTCGGCAGAGCAATGCCGGTCACGAGTCGGGGAGTTGGGCTCCGTTCGGTGCGTTTCACATGTACGGCGGCCGATTCATGGACACTGCATTTTCCTGCATGACGCTGGAGGTCTATTACCGCTACCTCCCCATCTACAAAGCGCATGTGCGCTAAGTAGCCACAAGCAGCTACCGATCACTCGAACAGGAGAGAATTGACATGCGTAAGGAACAGGTATCCCGCCGCGAGTTTCTGGCCGGATCGGTGGCGGCGGCCGCCACGGTGCAAATCGTGCCCCGGTACGTCCTTGGCGGTCCGGGCCAAACAGCGCCCAGCGACATGATCACCAGCGCAAATATCGGCATGGGCGGGCCCGCCCAGAACGTGAAATGTGATAAACTGCTCGCGATCTGCGACGTGCGCAAGGACAAGCTGCGGGGCGGGATGCCCGGAGAAAAACCCACCGACGGCGTGGACCGCTACCTCGATTTCCGCCAGATCCTTGAACGCGACGACATCGACGCCGTCTCCGTGGGTTCTACGGAGACCTGGCACGCCATTCAAATCGTTCAGTCGATGAAGGCGGGTAAGGACGTGTACGGCGAGAAGCCCATGAGCATGACAATCCGCGAGGCGGCGGCCATCCGCGACACGGCCAAGCGCTACGGGCGCGTGTTCCAGCACGGAACCCAGCGGACCTCGTCCGGCACATGCCAGTATGCCCGACACCTGGTCGAAGAAGGGAAGATCGGCAAGGTCGTTGCCGCCGGCGTGAGCAACTGCAATCACGGCATACTGGCCATACCTGGGCCGTGCTCGCTGCCTGCCGAGCCGATGTCGCCGAACATGCTCGACTGGGACCTCTGGGTCGGACCCTCATCCTGGCGCCCGTTCCACAGCTTCTCCATGAAAGGCGTTCTTTCGTGGATGATCTACCACGATTTCGGCCGCAGTTGGCCAAACGGCGGAGCGGTACATCCCAACGACGCGGTGCGGTATATCATGGGGTATGAACAGGAAGGTCCGGTCGAGATCATCCCGGCCGACGGCAAGGAGTACAAGAGCGTTACCACCTGGAAATACGCCGACGGCACGTTTCTTCAGGTCGGTTTCGACGGCCTCCCCATTCCCGAGGATGTGGGGAAGAAGCTTCCACGCGGCGGCGCCAATTACGGAGGACCGTTTGTTATCATCGGGACGGAGGGCAAGCTCGTTCTCGATGTTGGTCGCATGATCTGGACCGATCCCCCGGAGCTCGCGCATGGGCTTTCCAATTTCCAACCGCCGCACCAAGGCGGACACCACGTAGAGTGGCGCAACTGCATCCGCACTCGCAACAAACCCATCTGCAACGAAGACGCGGCATACCAGACCGAGTTCCTCTGCCACAGTTCGGAGATCGCCCAGACACTCAAGCGTCCCCTGAAGTGGGATCCGGTCACCGAAGAGTTCATCGGCGACGAGGAGGCGAACAAGCTCACAAGCAGGACCTATAGGAGCCCCTGGCGGCTGTAGGTAACTCAAACTGTAAACGGGAGTGAACAATGGGGACTGGCTCCGAGCCGTGAAGAGGTCGAATCTTCGGGAGAACGGCTGCC
>JABMRP010000186.1 GCA_013202535.1 Planctomycetota bacterium | reverse complement strand
GTCCGGAAGAGACTGGTAATGCCGTGGCTGACGTGCGTATTCGATTGATCTGACGTGTGTGATCGATTTGCCTGACGGCGTCTTGTCGCTTTTCTCTCGATCAACCAACAACCATTCGTTTTCAAGCAACTCCCAAGGATCAAGATTTCCCATGGAACCGTCGCAACTGAAAGAACGTGTCGTGAAGGTGGTCTGTCAGGTCCTGGACATCGATGCCGACATGGTCGAGGAATCGAGCCACTTTGTCTTCGACTTGGGTGCCGAGAGTACGCAGTCGGTCGAGTTGGTCGCCGCCTTCGAGGGTGAATTCGATATCGAGATGGACGACGAAGCCGCTCTGAAAGTGCAAACCGTCGGCGACGCGATGGGTTTTATCGCGCAGTACGTAAGCTGAGTTGGGTGGTATCCACTCCTCTCGGCTCGATGATCGCCCAGAGCCATACCAGGCCCAAGGTGCGCATCGCCCAGCCGAAGAGAAACGCAACCTGATAATAACCCAACACCAGCGTACCGCCCAGCAGAACGAACACTTCGCGGCCATAAGCGTCGAACGCCGCGCCACCGGCGATGGTCCCGGCGGCGTAGAACAGGCCGCTGGTGGCGAAGTAGGCGGCGATGTAGGGCGTGTTGGATCGGTCCGGCGAGAGTTTTAACATCAGGTTGGGCAGGCAGACGTTCAGCCCGGCGTAGGCGATCCACACGATCCAGGCGCCGACGAACCACCAGGGTTGCTCGGGCGTGGCGGCCAGAAAGAACAACGGCCCGGTAGCCACGGCCGTCAGGCTGACGATCATCACCGGCCGGTTACCTAACCGATCGGCCAGGCGGCCCACCCAAGGACTGATCGTAAGCTGTCCGCACCGCATGCCGGTGCGCAAGGCCAGAACGACAAACAGGCTGATGCCCAACACCCGGGCCGGATAAAGATACTGGACCGATTGCGTCAGGCCGTTGAAAAAGGCGAACCAGCAGCCGAAGGCGACCAGTCGCAGAAACCGCCGGTCGGTAAACGGTTCGAGCACGGCCGAAAGCGAGGCCCCGTAGCGTACGACGCGGCTCTTCACCACCGCGGGCACCGCGGCCAGCGGTACGACCGAGGCGAGCATGAACAGCGTGCCCAGTGCGGCCGGCACGGCATAGCCGAGCCATTGTTCGGCGCGCGGATGCGTTTCCCTCCAACCATAGGAAAACAGACCGCAGTCGATCATCGCTACGGCTTGCCCCGCGGTCATCCACCGGCCGCGAATACCGATAAACCGTCCGCGGATTCGCAGCGGCACGAGATCGGCCTGCCACGACCAGATGGCGATGGTGCCCAAGTGTTGCAGTAAATGGTAGAGGCACCAGAGAACGATCAGCGCCGCCAACGAGAGCCGAGCCGAGGGCATCACGCCCGGTGCGGTCGCCAGCGGTAAGGCCATCAGCACCATCGCGCTGCCGGCGTACATGCCCAGGCAAAATCGCTTGCGGTCGGCCAGGCGTCCGATCATCACCGGTCCGACCAGTCGCAACACACCGGCGGTCGCCGGGGCGGCCACGATCAGCGCGATCCCCAGACCGATCCGCGACACGCCCAGTTCCATGGCCAGATAGATCACCAGCGTGGTACTGGCCAACCCGTTGCCGATCGCCCAGACCGCTCCGTTCCAATAAGTCAACCGCCTGGCGCGGCGGCGATCGAGAACGGTCAGCGGGACGTCGGCGTCGATGGTCATCGTCCGATAGGGTAATCGGTCGGGACGATTCACGCAACACGCCACGGGGCGGAGTATGGCGATCACCTCGCCCTGATGCGAAACGTCTTCAGATCCAGTTGCGGGACGGTCGAGAAGCGGTCGATCTGGGCGGCGGCGACGATGTCTTGATCCATGCCGATGGCCACGACATTCTTGCCGCCCAGCGACTTGCGGAGATGCTGGGCGAGTTTCTCCGACTCCAGGGGCAGTGCGCCGATGGCAAAGGGCACGGCAAACGCGGCCAGCCAGTTCTCCTGGGCCACCGTCGCCTGGGCGTTGAGCTTGTACATCATGCCCCCGCGCCGCTGCAAACGGTCGACCAGCAAGCCGGCCAGCAGCGTATCCTCTTGGGTGTACTGCCCGCGGGTGCCGGCACAGATCAGGTGGATCTCCGGCCGGTCGGCAATCGCCTCGACCACCGCCGACGCGTTGACGAACGCCCCGAGCAAGACCCGCTCGGCCTGGCCACACTGCATCAGCGCCCTGGTGCCGTTGGTGGTGGTGAATACAAGGGTTTTGCCACCCACCCGATCGGCCGCGTATTCCTCGGGCGAATTGCCCAGATCGAATCCGTCGATCGGCAGGCCGTTGCGTTCGCCACCGAGGACCACGGAGCCGGCCGGCATGGTCTCGGTCAGCGTCTCGGCCAGCTCCCGGGCTTGGTCGATTTCCAGACACGGGGCGATTTCCTTCGCACCGGCCTCTAAGGCACAAACGACGGTCGTGCATGCACGCAACACATCGATCACGACGACCGTGCCACCGGCCAATTCCTCGGGCGAGACCAACGACGGCAGGGCATGGACGTTCAGGATCTGCGGCATGGGAAGGCTCCTTTTGTGAGCCCCCATCATAGGGAGGTTATTGCAACGGGGAAAGAGGAGAATGGCGGCGAACGTATCGTTGGACAGCCGCCGGGCCTTCTCTTTTTCGCCCATCTGGCGTATCCTAGCAGCCTGTTGAAAAAGGGGTGTGCCACTGCTTGCTTGCAAGCAGTGCTGTGGATCCGAGCACGCAACCCGGCAAGAAGGCACTGCTTGCAAGCAAGCAGTGGCACACATTCCGGTAGAGTCCCCCTTTTTCAACAGGCTGCTGGGCACTTCTCCCTTCAAACCACCCGGGGATACACGTCGTGGCTTTTCGCTGTCTGGCCGATTTTCTCGAAGACCTGCTCCACGGGGGGCAGTTGGCGCGCGTCGATGCGGAAGTCGATGCCCGGGAGGAAGTCGCTCAGATCACGCGCCGGATCGCCGGCGCGGCCGGGCCGGCCCTGCTGTTCGGCGCGGTCAAGGGACACGACATCCCCCTGCTGACCAATCTCCTGGGTACCGAATCGCGGATCTGCCACGCGTTGGGCATCGCATCCGTCGAAGACCTCGTCGAGCGGATCGCCGAAGTCACGGGAAACGACCAAGCGGCGGGCTGGCTCGATCGGCTCAAGGCCGGCGTACTGCAAACCGGTCTGGCCAAGCTGGCGCCGCGAACGATCCGCTCCGGACCGTGTCATCAGGTCGTCCGAGTGGCCAGCGACGTCGATCTGGCCGACTTGCCGATCCCGCGTTCGGCATCCGACGAACCGGCGCCGGTGATCACGGCCGCGGTGGTGGTCACGTCCGATCCGGAGACGGGCCGTCAATCCGTGGGCCGATACGACTTGCAGGTACTCGACGCACGGCGGTTGGCGCTGTGTTTTGACGCACACGATCCGCCCAGCCGGCAGTTGGCCGCATGGCAAGCCCGCCCGGCGCCGATGCCGGTGGCTGTGGTGTTGGGTGGCGACGTGGCCGGTCTACTGGCCGCTTGTACCGCATTGCCCGAGACCCTCGACACGTACGCCTTTGCCGGTCTGCTGGGCGGCAAACCGCTGGAGTTGGTCACCTGCCGGGAGATCGATCTGCAAGTGCCCGCCGACGCCGAGTTCGTTCTGGAAGGCACGATCGAGCCCGGCGAGCCGAAGGCCGCGGCCGGGCCGATGGGCACACCGCTGGGATACTACCGGCCGGCGACAGCGGCACCGGTGATGCGCGTCGCGGCGGTGACCCACCGCACCAACCCGGTGCTACCGGCGATGGTGATGGGCACCGGACCCAACGAGGCCGCAACCATCGCGTCGGTGATGTCGCGGGTTATGCTTCCGGTGGTTCGGGCGATGATTCCCGAGTTGGTCGATTGCGATCTGCCGTCGTGTGGCACGTCGCGGCACTGGGCTCTGGCGTCGATCCACAAGACCTACCCGGGCCAGGCCCGCAAGGTGGCCCATGCCCTGTGGGGATTGCGGCAGTTCGCCTTTGCCAAGATGCTGGTCGTGGTCGACGCGACCGTCGACGTCCACGATCGGGAACAGGTCCTGGCCGAGATGGCCGCCCGCGTGCAACCGCCGCGCGACGTTTTCTTCGCCCAAGGGCCGCCCGACCCTTGGGATCCGGCCACGCCGCAAGGAATGCTCGGCCAGCAGATGGGCATCGACGCCACGACCAAATTGCCCGAGGAAACCCAGGGCCTCTTACCCCCAAGGAATCTCCCCAGCGACACGATCACCCAGTTGGTAGCCGACCGTTGGGAAGAATACGGACTGGGCCCCGACCCGGCATCACCGCCGAGCAAGCGTCCTAGTCCCTAGTCCCTACCCCCTACGCAATGCCCGTCGATAAATCACCCGCTCGAATTCGCCGCATGTTCGGCCAGATCGCGCCGCGATACGATCTGCTGAACCATCTGCTGTCGCTGAACGTCGATCGGCTTTGGCGACGGCGCACGGTGCGCAGGGTACGTCCCGAGGGCGACGGGCCGATCCTCGACGTTTGCAGCGGGACGGGCGATCTGGCCTTGGCCTACCATCGCCGTAGCGGCTCGGCGGTAAAGGTCGTAGGGACCGATTTCTGCCACGAGATGCTCGATTTGGGTCGCGGCAAAGCGCGTCGCGCGGACGCCGGCGATCGGGTGGTCTTCGTCGAGGCCGACGCCCAGCGGCTGCCGTTTTCCGACGACACGTTTCAGATCGTTTGCGTGGCCTTCGGACTGCGCAACCTCAGCGACACCGATCGGGGATTGAGCGAAATGGCGCGTGTCTGCCGGCCCGGCGGCCGGGTGGCCGTGCTGGAGTTCACGATGCCCACGTCCTGGCCGCTGCGCACCCTGTACGGCTGGTATTTTCGCCGGATTCTCCCGCGACTGGGCCAGGCCATCACGCGAAGTCAAGACTCGGCCTACGAGTACCTCCCCAGCAGCGTGGGCGAGTTTCCCCAGGGCGAAGCACTGGCCCAGCGGATGCGCGGGGCCGGCATGAGCCGGGTCGAATTCCACCGCCTGACCTTCGGCGTGGCGACGCTCTACGTCGGGGTGAAGTAGGAAACGCTGGGTAGCTCTGGTCGAAGGGGGCGTCGACGTGATACACTGCAGGTGGATTGGGACCAAAACGGGTTCAGCCGGGAGTCAACCATGAAACCGAACATTGTTGTTGCCATTACCGGCGCCAGTGGGGTTACGTATTCGGTGCGGCTGTTGGAGGTCTTGATGGCCGCCGGGCGCGACGTCCATCTGACCATTAGTTCCGCCGGACAGTCGGTGCTGAAGAAAGAACTCGATCTGTCGGTCGATTTGGATAACTTCAGCCCGGCTTCGCTCATGCTCGAGGAAACGTCGGGCCGGCCGGCCGATAAGAAGCTTCAGGCATTGCGGGTCATCGCCGGCATTTCGAGCGAATCGAGCAACGTGCTCGAGGTTGCCGCGGGGGAGCCGGGTGAGATCCATTACCATCACTACCGCGACTACTCGGCTTCAATCGCCAGCGGGTCGTTTCTGACAGACGGCATGGTCGTTTGCCCCTGTACGTGCGGCACGCTCAGCTCGATCGTTCGCGGCACGTCGGCCAATCTGATCCACCGGGCGGCCGACGTCCATCTCAAGGAGCGCCGGAAGCTGATCCTCGTGCCCCGCGAGACGCCCCTGTCGCTGGTCGTGCTGGACAACCTGAAACGGGCCGCCGAGTGTGGGGCCATCGTGCTGCCGGCCATGCCCGGCTTCTATCATGGGGTGAAAACGATCCGCGATCTGGTCGATTTCATCGTCGGCCGCATCTGCGATCAACTGGACATCGGCAACGGCCTGATCCGGCGCTGGGGGGAGAAATAGCCGTGTTGCGCCGCGTGCCGGAATTGCTGCGGATGATCCGTTTCAGCCATACGCTCTTCGCCTTGCCCTTTGCCCTGTTGGCCGCGGTCATGGCCTGGGTCGACGGTCTCGGTGCGGAACCACCGGTGCGGTTTCAATGGCGCCATCTGGCGGGCATCCTGGTTTGCATGGTCACCGCCCGAAGCGCGGCGATGGCCTTCAACCGGCTGGCCGATCGGCGGCTCGACGCTTTGAATCCCCGTACCCAAAAGCGGCATCTGCCGACCGGCGAACTGAGCACCGGCAGTGTCGCGGCGTTTACGGTGATCTGCTCGCTCGGCTTCATCGCCGGCACGTTGCTCTTTCTACCGGAAAACCGGCTGCCGATCCTCGCCTCGGTGCCCGTGCTGTTGTTCTTGTTTGCCTACAGCTTCACGAAACGATTTACCAGCCTTGCCCATTTCTGGCTCGGCGCGGCGCTGATGCTGGCGCCGATGGCGGCGTGGGTGGCCCTTCGCGCCGAACTGGCTTGGGCACCGACCGTGCTGGGCGCCGCGGTGATGCTCTGGGTGGCCGGGTTCGATATCATTTACGCCTGCCAGGACGTCGAATTCGACCGAAAGATGCGCCTGCGCAGCGTGCCCGCCCGATTCGGCACCGCCGGCGCGCTGCGGATCGCCGCCGTATGTCATCTGGGTATGGTCGGGCTGCTGGCGGCGCTGCCGGCCGTCTACCCGCGCCTCGGATGGGTCTATCTGACCGGCGTGGCGGCCATCGGCGGACTCTTGGCCTGGGAACATCGGCTCGTGCGGCCCGACGACCTGACCCGAGTCAACCAGGCGTTTTTCAATATCAATGCGGTGGTGAGCATCGGATTGCTCGTGATCGGAACCGTGGATCTGTTATTCTGAAGGGCCCCATGTCCCAACACACCTCTCCACCGTCGCTCGAAACGATCCGCCGCAAGGTCGAGGTGGCCGAGCGACTCTCGCCGGCCGAGGGCGAGTTTCTATTGGGCCGCGACGTCGATCTCCATGCGGTGGGCGAGTTGGCCGATCTCGACCGCCGGCGAAGGCACGCTGGCGTGGCCTTTTACAATACCAACTCCCATCTGAATCCGACCAACGTGTGCCTGTATCGCTGCCCGCTCTGTGCGTACAGTTGCGATAGCGACGATCCCCGGGCGTACGTCATGGATCGCGACGAAATCCTTCGCCGCGGCGGCTCGGCGGCCGAGGCCGGCTGCACCGAGTTGCATATCGTCGGCGGCATTCATCCCGACAAGCCGTTCCAGTGGTACGTCGATATCCTTCGCATGCTGCACGAAGCGTATCCCCGGCTCCACTTGAAGGCGTGGACCGCGATGGAGATCGCCCATTTCGCCACACTCACCAGGCAGCCGATCGGTAGCGTGCTGGACGACCTGATCGAAGCTGGGCTGGGTAGCCTGCCCGGCGGTGGGGCCGAGATCTTCGACCCGGAGGTCCGCCGCCAGATTTGCCCCAAGAAGCCCGGCGGCGATACCTGGCTGGAAGTTCACCGGACAGTCCACGGCGCCGGCCTGCACACCAACGCCACGATGCTTTACGGCCACGTCGAGACGCCCGCCCAGCGGATCGATCACCTGGTCCGGCTGCGAGAACTGCAAGACGACACGGCCGGATTCCAGGCGTTTATTCCGCTCGCCTTTCACCCGGACGGCACGCGATTCGCCCATCTGAAGAAGGTCTCGGCCTTGGAGGATCTGCGCGTGATGGCCGTCAGCCGGTTGATGCTGGACAACTTCGACCACGTCAAGGCCTATTGGATCTCGCTGGGCGTCGAAACGGCCCAAATCGCCCTGGCCTACGGGGCCGACGACATCGACGGCACGGTGCGCCACGAGCGGATCCATCACGAAGCGGGCTCCACGGCGCCGGAAATGCTCACCGTCGAAGCACTGCGCGGGCTGATCATCGAGGCAGGCCGAGAGCCGGTCGAGCGCGACACCCTTTACCGCCGCGTACACCGCGACGGCACCGACTGGAAGATCGACGATTCGGTCGTCTCGTAACCGCGGCCCGGGCTATACGCAGGGCAACACGAACACCCCCAGAACGGCCGCCACGGCCAACAGCACCACCAGCATCCAGCGCCGTACCGGCCCACTGACGGAGCCCCAGGAGATGTGCGGCATCGTCAGATGCCGTCTATGGG
>JABMRP010000185.1 GCA_013202535.1 Planctomycetota bacterium | reverse complement strand
TTTCTGATCGTCGGACTCGGACAACCAGACCAGGGCTTCAGTATCGATGGCCGGCGACCGCGGGTCAATACGCCCGGCCACAGCGGCGTAAAACAAGCCCCGCCCGGAGTCCGCCGCACCTGGGCCATCGCAAGAGTTCTGGGTTGACAGCCAACGATACCAGATGCCTCAAAACGATTCATGCACGCTTACCGAAAGGACACTGTTGTCGCTGTCGGCCTCGGCGGAAAATGCCCCACCGCCCGTGGTGACCGCATCGTTGAGCGTGAGATCCCCCGTCGCCGTCAGGCTGACATCGCCGCCGGCGATGATTTTGCCATCCGTCTGCAGGACGACCGCCCGGGCGATGTCGGTTGCGTCACCGGGGAAATCGGTTCGGTGGACTACGCTTACGATCTTCTTCTTCAGCCCGACGGCAAGATCATCGCTGTAGGCTCTTCCTCCTATCGGTTCGCGTTGGCACGCTACAACGCCGACGGCAGTGTGGATACGTCGTTTGGTGTTGGCGGGAAAGTCACAGTTGATCTTGGCGCCGCGCAGGAATTTGCCAGGGATCTCGTGATTCAGGCGGACGGGAAAATTGTGGTGGCAGGAGATTTCGTCCCGCTCGGCGGTAACGGCGATTTCGCGATTGTGCGTTTCAACCCCGACGGTAGCCTTGATACCGGGTTTGGTGATCTCGGGATAATGACGACCGACTTCGGGTTCTCGTCGGAGCGGGCTGCGGCCTTAACCCTGCAAGCGGACGGCAAGCTTGTAGTTGTCGGGGGCGCCGATAACCGATTTGCGATTGCGCGCTACGACGCCGATGGTAGCCTGGACACGACGTTCGACGATGACGGCACGGTCACCACTTGGATTGCCTCGGGCGGCTCTGCTCAAGACGTGCATATTGACGATGATGGGCGCATCGTCATCCTTGGGTATGCGTACGGGACCACGACCGGGGCCGACTTCGTCCTCGCCCGGTATAACCGGGATGGCTCGCTGGACACAACCTTTGACGAAGATGGCATAGTCATCACCGATTTCTCGCTTCTCCCGGACCTTGCGACGAACGACCGGGGGACGGCCCTTGCCGTTCAGCCGGACGGCAAGATCGTGGCGGTAGGATACTCCGACGGCGACATCGCGATGGCGCGTCATGTGGTTCACCCTTCTCTCATTGTGGTGAACACCAATAACGGCGGCGAGGGCTCTCTACGCCAGGTCATCCTGGACGCCAACGTTCACCTCAATCTCGATGGACCTGACAGGATCTTGTTCGATATTCCTGCGGACGATCCTGGACACGTGTACTACCGAGATGACGGCGTGCCTGGCCACGTGAGCGTCGCGAACATCGCGACGACAACGCGGACGGGGTCGACTTGATCTACATAGTCCTCTGCCATGGCGATGACCATGCCACCATCGCGGGCAACATCCGGACGCCCGCGATCATCGACGGGGGGCCCGGCGATGATCATCTCAATGGCGGTGGCGGGGGCAGCGCCCTATCGGGCGGCCTCGGCGACGACAAACTCAACGGTGGCAAAGGACGGGACGTGCTCATCGGCGGTTACGGCGCAGATCGGCTCGTTGGCAACGGCGAGGAGGACATTCTCATCGCCGGCTGGACCATCTATGACTCCGATCCGGACAGCCGTGTCGAACTTGTCCGCCAGTGCCACCAGCACGCTCTTGACCAATCGCGTATGCGATTCAGTGTTGGCCAAGTCGATTCGGAAGAGGAGGTGAACGCCGTTCCCGGAATCGGCCACGACGGGCTCCGGAAAACCTTGTTGGCTAACCAGCCATTTACCCACCTTTTTCGCTACCGCCTTGGCCGCTTTCTTCTCTGCGATGGTAGCCGAGATACCCGTGGGCCGTGGAACGTCGATGTCGAGAAGCAGCCACCGACGCTTTGGAATGTCTGCATTGCCCGTGGCGTTTTTCGCGCCGTTCTCGAACCGGTTAGGTTCGTCATGGCGTGCGATCAAAGCCGGGTTGCATTTGTTCATCGTGACGTAGATGCCATCCGGACTGTAGGTGGTGTCGAGTCGTTCGACTTCGGCGACAGCACCGTCTACGTTGTCGAAGTAACCCGAAGCCGTGAAAGTGCCACCCCGGGCGTTACGGCATTCAAGTGCTCTGATCTCAAAGACGGAGCCGCGTTCGATCAGCGTCGGGGCTTCCTATCTCCCCCAAGTACGCCCCTTCAAGAACCATCCAAGGAAAGCCTCCAGCATTTTCCGGGAGGTTGGGACAATAAGGTCGCAATCCCGTCAGAGCGTTCCGAAGGCGTTGTGCAGCACTGCTGAGAGTCATCCCCGCTTCGGGGGCCGGGGCATCGATTTTGCGGCCTCTCGGTAGGATCTCGTTCAACCGTTGGGCGATGATGCGAAAGCCTTGCTCATATGCGGCGGAGGCAAGATCGATCGACCGCAACAACTCTTTGTTCCCGGGCATTGCTCACCATCCTATCTGGGCCATCCACTCCGGCCGTGAGGCCGTGATTAGATTCCCAGCCATCCGGCGTGGATGCGTGATCCGTGATCGGCCGACCATCCCAGCAGTGCGTGTAACTTACTTCTCAAACTCGGAACCGAACAGCCACTTCCGCACGTGGTCCGCCACCGCTTGGAGTCGCTCATCGCTGATCCGCTCGCGGTAGACACTGGCCATGTCGTCCCGGCTGTGGCCCATGACGTAATCCACGGCCACCCGGTCCTGGGAGTCGCCGGCGATCGTCTCGAACGTATGGCGTAGAGCGTAGAAGTTCACGCCCTTCCGGTGAATGCCGAGGCGATGAAGGAGCTTGGCGGTTTCCTTGCTGACTGGATTATCGCCCGTATCCTTGCCCCAGCATAATCCACGCTTGGTGATGAACACCAGACCGACGTGTTTCGGGTCCTTCGGTTTGGGACGCTTGGCGATCGCTTCCCGCAACGCGTCGACTGTCTCCGGCCAAAGCGGGCAACGTCGCCTAACCCCCGTCT
>JABMRP010000029.1 GCA_013202535.1 Planctomycetota bacterium | reverse complement strand
TGACCGGGGTCTCCGAGGCCAGGCTGTTCTTCAGATGGTGGCCGTGCTGGGGAACGCCACGATGGACTTCCTTCTCCCAGACGATTTTGCCGGAGTTGAGATCGAGGCAATAGACGGCGAAGCGGTGGACTTCCTTGGGGACCGGCCGGTTGCCGCCGAAATAGAGTCCTTTCTTGACCGGTTCGAGTTCGCCTCCGTCCTTGATCGCGGTGGTGATGAAGACCTTCCCGCCCCAGACGATCGGCGACGCCCAACCGCGGCCCGGGATTTCCGTCTTCCACGCGACGTTTTCCGTCGCGCTCCAGGTATCGGGCAACCCGGTGTTGGCGCTAACTCCCGACGCCCCGGCGCCGCGGAATTGCGGCCAGTTGTCCGCCGCCCGGGACGTGCCGTGCAGCCACGAAGATACGGCCAGAAGAAACGCCGCCGGTGCAAGGACTCGACGTTGTGTGAACATGGTGTTACCTTTCTCGGGTAAGATTACTTCTTCAGGTACTTGCTGAACCAGATGGAATGCGGCCTGATCCACTGTCTGGCGGCCATCGCTACCGGGAAATCTTCACCAGGAGTCTTCCTTAACCGGCTGTCCGTCTGAGGAGGCGTTCAGCCGGTCCCAGACGGAGAGGTCTTGGTCACTGCTGGGCTTCGAGTCAATTTCGTCGTCGATGAAATGCACGCTGCCGTCGGCGAAGCAAGCGTTGACCGGGTCACTGATCGGGTGGTCCAAGTCGAACTGCTCAGACAGGTTCTTCAATTCCAGAAACGGCAGGATCTTGATCACCCAGTTCTCGTGCAACCCACCTTGCTTGGCCGCACTGGGCGGAAATGTTCGGCGTGA
This sequence comes from Planctomycetota bacterium, assembly GCA_013202535.1. Lineage (GTDB taxonomy): Bacteria > Planctomycetota > Planctomycetia > Pirellulales > Thermoguttaceae > JABMRP01. Next base: position 1,224 of record JABMRP010000029.1, on the reverse strand, counting down.
GTTGTGAAAAACGTGCAGTGCCACGCCGAGTTGCTTGAGGTTGTTGCTGCACGTCGATAGCCGTGCCGCTTCGCGAACGGCCTGTATGGCAGGCAGCAACAGGGCAATCAAAATACCGATGATGGCGATGACTACCAGCACTTCCACCAAGGTGAAACCGCGGCGGATGTCATGGGTACGCATCCGTTCTCCTCCCTTGATCTGGCGATCGCGACGGAACCGCTCTCATCGACCGGTGCCAATGGAGAGTCTTCCTCCCATGGAATTCTACCAATATGGCGACACGAATCCAACTGCGTGTCTGAATTGGCTTGTATCCGTCTGTATCTACCGGGGTCCAAGCCACATGAACCCGTACTTCGTTTTCACCGGTCTTGCCTTCACCAACTCCATCGATTTTCCGAATGGATGCCACATGGGCGTCGGGGTTCTCCGATTCCCCTTCAAGATTGACTCGCGGGTTCCCCGGCTGGTAAGATTGCCGGATGAACTTTCCGAGATGATAGGAAAACCTCTTCGCGGGTTTCTCCTTGATTGCCGCCCGTTTGTAGTGCATCTTTGAGAACGTATTGCCCCACATCACACCCGAGCAGGAGCACCCCCCATGGCCGATTCCCTCACGAGGAACTCCCGGACGATTCTCCTCGCGCTGGCATGCCTTGCGGCCCTTGCGGCAAGACCGCTGCCGGCCGCGACAACGGCCGATGCGATCTTGGACTCGGTTGAAGCCGCCAGCGGCCTGGTCGTGGTGATCGGTTGCGGTGAATCGGCGGCACCCGGGGTAGCCGCCGATCTGGGCACGGGCGGCAACTGGCTGGTCCATGCCGTCGCCGGCAGCGAGCAAGAACTGGCCCAACTGAACAAGGCAATCGCGGGGGCCAAGGTCCAGGGCTGCGTCAGCGCCGAAACATTGCCGGTCGCGACGCTGCCCTATCGGGATAACATGGTCAATATCCTGGTGGTCATGGATATCCAGAAGGCGCAAGCGGCCGGGCTGAAAACGGAGGAAGCTCTCAGGTGCGTTGTCCCCGGGGGCAAGATCGTCATGTGCCGCGGCGGCAAGATTGCCGACATCCAACAGACGCCGCCTTGCGAGGAGATGGACGTTTGGACCCACCGCTATTACGATGCCAGCGGTATCCCCACCTCCGCCGACAAAGTGTTTGACCTGCCCGTGGGATTCAAATGGAACGCCGGGCTGCCGATGAACTTCGATAATCCGCT
>JABMRP010000184.1 GCA_013202535.1 Planctomycetota bacterium | reverse complement strand
CGTCGAGTACGCCGTCGACCGGGGCATCCACGTCTTCATGGAAAAGCCCTTTGCGGCCGATCCGATGGGTCTGAAGCGGATGCTCCGTGCGGGCGAAGCAGCCGATAAGAAGGGGGTGAAAATCGCCGCCGGTCTGCAATGCCGTCACTCCCCGGCCCGCGCGGCCCTGATCGAAAAGATCAACGGCGGCGAGCTGGGCGAGCTTTCCTACATCCGGGCCAACCGCCTGACGAGCCGGCGCTGGATGAAGGACATGGGCGAAGTGTCCAACAACCTGGTCGAGCAACTCCAGTTCGGCAAGATCAACCTGCTCTGGGTCGGCTCGGGGCACATGGTCGACAACCTCATCCACCAGATCGACGAGTGCTGCTGGCTGATGGACTCCTGGCCGGTCTCCTGCCACGGGATGGGCGGCCGCGAGGTCGGCAGCCTCGACCACGGCCAGAACATCGACACCTACTCGATGGAGTTCACCTTCGGCAACGGCAAGAAGGCCTTTTGCGGATTCCGCCGGGCGCTGAAGGGCCAGCCGGAATTTGCCACGTTTGTCCATTGCTCGAAGAAGGCCGGGCAGTTTTCCGGCAACGTGCATAAGGCCACCGTCCACATGTTCAAGGACCAGCGGATCGCGACGGACAACATCGCCTGGTCGCCGACGCCCGACGCCCACAGCCCGTGGGACTACGAGTGGATCGCCTTCATCAACAGCATCCGCAACGACAAGCCGCACAACGAGGCGAAGCGGGCCGTCTTCTCCGATTACGCCTCGCTGATGGGCCGCGCCGCGGCGCACACCAACCGGCTCGTCACCTGGGACGAGATCACCGCCTCCGACTTCCAATTCTGCAACTACCTCGACACGCTCAACTACGACAGCCCCCCGCCGATTGTGGCCGACAAAGAGGGTTATTTCCCCGCTCCGGTGGCTGGCGTGTGGAAGGAAGTTTAGGGTCTTGGCACTCATTCCCTAAAGGGGCTGACGATGACGGGATACTGCGTCGGTCATGCTAGCCCGGTCGCCCGCGAGCGACCGGGCTAACACGATCACCCCGGATCAAAACTCGATCTGGCCGATGTCGATGGTTTCTTCCTCCTTTTGCAGTCGCACGGTGAGCGATTTGCGGGCTTCGTTGGCGCGGCCGAAGTTGGTGAAGACGTCGACCTGCACGGTCACCGCGCCGAGCAGCTTGACCGCGCCGCTGCCGTAGAAGTTGGCCTGGACCTTGTATACGCCGGACATGGCGCGGCGGACCATGTACTCCTCGGGGCCGTAGCCGCCGGTGTAGTCGGCGCTGACCAGACCGCCGATCGTCGTGCGGTTGTGTTCGTAGTAGGCCTTCTCGCCCGACGGCTCGATCACCCAGAGGTCGATGTCCGTGTTGTCGGCGTGCCAGGTCATGACGATCCGCACGTCGACGTCCAAGAGCTTCACCAGTCGCTCGTCCAGCGGCACCTTCTTCACGCCGGCCTTCTTCGCGCGGGGAAGGATGCTGTTGAACTCCTCCAGGGCCATCAACTCGATCTCGGGAAAGCGGCCGTCCCACCGGCCCATCACCACCTCGGCCAGCAGGGCCAGCGCCCGAGTGTAGTCGTCGCCGATCGACTCGGCCGAACCGCTTGCGGCCCTTCGCGCCAACACCAGCGCCAGATCGCGATGCGACTGGGGTTCTTCCGGCCGCAACCGCCGCACTTCCTCGAAGGTGAGGATGGCCAGATCCAACTCGCCGATCTGGTCCAGCCGATGGGCCAACACGCGGAGCAGCGTCGGGTTTTCCAGTTCCAACTCGGCGACGTTGCTCAACACCCGCAAGGCCATCGCCCGATTGTCGGCCCCGGCGAAGAAATCGGCGCAATCGAGGAAGAACGCCGGCGAGGTGCCGAACTCGGCCCGATTTTTCATGTAGACGTCGATCCGGTCACCCGGCGCGGCGGCCCGCAGCGCCTTGACATAGGGCGTTTTGGGATCCCACGGCTTGATCGAGATGGCCGGCTGGCGGCCGGCGCCCGACCTGCCCTCGTCCTCCTCCTTGTCGGCGTTTTCGCCGGCCTGTCCCTCGCCGCCGAAAGCGTCCCCGTCTTGCGGGGCAAGCGCCTCGGGAGATTCCGGCCGCATGGCCGGAGCGGCATCGTTGGACCTGCCCGGCTCGGCGGCGCCCTCGGAGGGAGCACCCATTCGAAGTCCCCCGCCAAGCGCTCCTCCAATACGCTGCAGCAAGCCCGGGCGTTCCTCGCCCGGCTCGCGATATTTGAACTTCTTCGGATACTTGTACTCCTTGCTCCACCACTTCACCCGCTCTTGCCACATCGCGGCCACGACGTCGAGCTTCTCGGTCTGCTCTTTTTTCTTCTGACGCTCAAGGGTATCCATCTGGCGCATGTACTCTTGGCGCATCTCGGGCAGCGACCCCGGCGGGGCGATTTCGTGTTCGAGGTATTGCTCCAGCGAATCCAACACGATCAGCGACGTAAACGGCGTGACCAGCCCGTGCTCCTGGCCCAGGGCGACGATTGGCTTCTCGTTACGCTTCTGGAAGATCATCAGTTCGGCCAGCTTCTTCTGTGCCCAGAGGCGGCGCAAGAGTGACCCCTCGGCTGCCGTATCGCGGGAAATCGGATACGTGCGGGTTTGCGACACACCCTTCTTCATGCCATAGCGCAGGGTTACCGTCGCGTGTGGACCATTCAGTTTTCCCACCAGAGCGAACCGTCCGGCAACCGGCTGAGCCGACTTGGGGAAGAGTTCGGTCGCTTCGTTTTGGCCCGCGTCAGCTTTGAGAAAACTGAACGCCGAACGGCCGATGCCCGAGAGGACGTCGGCGTCGGTGAGTCTTTTCAGATTGAAGTAACGCCCGCCGGTTACCATGGCCAGACTGTGCAGGAAGGCGTGATTGGCCGCGGCGTCGGCCGAGAAGATGTAGACCGGGGCCTCCAGCCGGGAGGGTTTCTCGCGGCCGAAGTTCGAGATACCGTCGGTGAAGAGCATGTGGAAGTCGGGCGCGGGGGCGTTCGGCGGCGGAGTGAGCGAGCCGATCTGCGTGCCGCCGTCGTATTGCACGTTCTTCAGCCGGGCGATCAGCTTGGCCGGGTTCGATTGCTTCAGCACGAAACGCTCCGGCTTCGACTGCGTGTTGCGCAACAGGAACAGATCGACTTCGATCGTCGGCCCGCCGCCGGAGACCGGATTGGCCCAGGCGTCGAAATACGCTTCCAGCAGTTTCAGTTCCCGGTCGCGATCGCCCCCGATGCGCGAGCCGGAGGCGTCCCAGTGGATGGCGATCCGCTTCGGCGGCGCCACGGCCGACGGGCGCGTGGGTACCTCGGGATAGTCGTACACCGCAAAGTAGACCTGCCCGTCGTCGGCCCGCTCGACTACGACCGTCTGCTTTTGTACGTTGGGCAGTGCGATGATCAGGTCCTTGGCCGGGGCGATGTCCTCGAGCTTCGCCTCGGCCACGTAGCTGTCGCGCCATTGAGCGAAAGAGAAGTTCGCCAACTCGCCCTGCGTGATCTGCGGCGCGGCCAGCGGCTTGACCACCTCGACCCGCAGCGAAAAATCGTCGACCTTGTTCTTGAACTTCAACGGCAGATGATACGCCGGCCGATCGGCCGGGCCGGTTAATTCGGTCACGTAGTCGACCCGAATCGTGCGGCTTCCCCGCGCCGGGATCGGAAACACCCGGGTCTTGAAATTGTTGCCCTTGGTCCACTCGATCAGGCCCGGATCGATCCCCTGGCGCACGATCGCCTCGAAGACCTGCCGGCCCTTGTGCTTCTCGACCGCCACGCCGTCGACCATCTTGCCCTCGATATCCAAGGCGTAACCGCTGACGGTGGCCCCCTCGGGCAGCGGGAAGTAGAGATCGCCCTCCAACACGCGGTCGTTCGGGTTGGAGAAGGTCATCGTCGTGCTGGTCTGGGCGACGTGGCCGAAGATCCGCACATCGACGTTCAATCCGGCCAGATGCAGCGGAACCGACTTCTCCTCCTCCTTGACCATCAACGCCGGCGGCACCGTCTGACCCGACACGGGCGATAGGGTCGCGAGGAAAAGCAGCACGAAAACGGGCAGAATCGCCGGGCGTTTCATGACGGAGTCTCCGTTATGTTTTCGCGGGGGTGTTGGGGTGCTCGATCTTTGGACGTTTGAGCCGGTGAACCGGTTCCCTGCAACTTATCGCCGGGGGAGTTGCTGTCAAGCGGGGCCGTGCGTGTTAGCCCGGTCGGGGTGCGACCGGCCGCAACGCGAAGAATCCCGTCGCTCCCCGACGGGGCTAACAAAGTTGGACCAGTTGGCTACTTCACCAACGGCTTCGGATCGTCCACCCAGAGAGCGGGGCGTTGATTTTTGCCGGGGCGTTTCATGTCGCCCAGGTCGGCCCGGGCCATTTCGGCTAGTGCCAAGAGACGTCGCACGACGTCGGCATGATCGGCGGCGACGTCGGTCGTTTCGGCGAGGTCGTTTTCCAGATCGAAGAGCGTGGGCCGGCGCTCGATTCCGGGTGTCTGCGGGACGTTGCGGCTCGATTTTCGCGGCAGATGAAGCTTCCACTTTCCCGACCGCACCGCTTGGAGCTGCTCGACGTGGTAGTAGTAAAACACGTCGTG
>JABMRP010000183.1 GCA_013202535.1 Planctomycetota bacterium | reverse complement strand
CTCCCGCGAAGCGATCTTCCCCACCGGGCTTGCCCCGGTGGCTTGTTGGTTTGACAACTACCGCGGCCTCCCGCGAAGCGATCTTCCCCACCGGGCTTGTCCCGGCGGCTTGCTGGTTTGACAACTACAGACGCCTCCCGCGAAGCGCTCTTCCCCCCCGGGCTTGCCCCGGTGGCTTGTTGGTTTGGCAACTACCGAGGCCTCCCGCGAAGCGCTCTTCCCCACCGGGCTTGCCCCGGTGGCTTGCTGGTTTGGGAACTACAGACGCGGTAAGATGGCATTGCCATGGAACCGATCTACACCGCTCACAACACGGAGCCGGCCTACCAACTCAACTGGGGGTTGACGCTCTTCTGGCGGCAGACGCCGGTCCCGGCCGGTGACTGGCTGGCGACGTTGAAGGACGCGACCGAACCCGACGGTGTCCGGGTAATCAAGCATCGAGTCACCAGCAACGAGGCGAGCCAGTTTTTCGTGAGCACGATGCCATCCGTCGCGCCGCCGCAACTGATTCGCTTGGTAAAGGGGCGTTTGCAGCACATTCTTCGACAGCGGTTGCCAAAGGCCTTTCGTCGCAGCTACTGCCTCCGAAGCATCGGCTCGGGGACCCGGGAGACCGTCGAAGAGTACGTTGCCAATCAACTGGGACACCACTGCATGGCCGACCCCCGGGTGCAAGAGCGGCTGGCCGAATTTCAGAAACGCTATCCTCGAATCGACTTGAGCAAGCCCGTCTTCAGCGCGCACGGCAAGTATTGGTACAACCTCCATCTCGTGATCGTCAACGACGAGCGATGGATGGAGATCGGCCAGGAGGTGCTGCGAGGACTGATCGCCATGGTCCAGCGAGCGGCGTCGAAACACGGGCATCGCCTCTCACGCGTCGGGCTCCTTCCTGACCATCTGCATCTCACGATGGGATGCCCGACCGGTCAATCGCCCGAAGAGATTGCGCTGGGATACCTCAACAATTGCGCCTATGCGTGTGGGATGAAACCGGCGTTCCGGTTCAGCTACTACGTTGGGACGATCGGAGAATATGATCGTGGGGCTGTGTAGTTGCCAAACCAGCGAGCCACCGGGGCAAGCCCGGTGGGGAAGAAGGGGCTGGGTGGCGGCGGGCGTAGTTGCCAAACCAGCAAGCCACCGGGGCAAGCCCGGTGGGGAAGAAGGGGCTGGGTGGCGGCGGGCGTAGTTGCCAAACCATCGAGCCACCGGGACAAGCCCGGTGGGGAAGAAGGGGCTGGGTGGCGGCGGCGTAGTTGCCAAACCAGCAAGCCACCGGGACAAGCCCGGTGGGGAAGAGCGCTTCGCGGCGCCGCATGTAGTTGCCAAACCAGCAAGCCACCGGGGCAAGCCCGGTGGGGAAGAAGCTCCCGGGGCTGTTGCTCGGCCGGCTCAGCGCGTATCATAGCGTTACCCGCCGTGTCCCATTCGTGTTGAAGGAGCGCAACCGATGCTCACGTCCCCCCGATACCATGACCGAAGCCTCGCTGCCGAGGCGGCGATTCGCGAGGCGTTTGAATTTAACAACGAGACGGCGCCGTATCTTATCTACGATGCCGGCTACTGGCTCTTCGGCGATCTGCGGGATAACATTCCGGGGGACTACTGCGATGCCGATCCCACGAGCATGATCCGCTACCAGACCGACGGGATCGAGCGGCACATGGCCGAGTACGACGACGCCTATATCCCCTTCCTCATGCCCTGGTACGGCACGGGGGTGTTGGCCTCGGGGTTCGGCGTCGGGATCAAGTTCCAGGATCGCATGGACCCGGCGGTCGATCTGGCCCCCATCTCCGAGGTCGAGCAACTCAAGGACTTGCAGCTTCCCGATCCGCGGCGCGACGGCCTCATGCCGCGAGTGTTGGATACCATTGCCACGATGCGACAGCGGACCGATCTGCCGGTCGGCGTGACCGACTGCCAGGGACCGCTGACCACGGCCACGCAGATTATCGGCTACGACAAGATGATCTATTGGATGCACGACCATCCCAACGCCGTCCACGATCTGATGCAAATGGTGACCGACGCACTGATCGCGTGGGTCCGCCTGCAGAAGGAAGTCGCCGGGCAGAGTCTCGAAGACGATGCGTACGTGCTGGGGATCAAGATTCCCGGCGGTTATGGCGGGGTGTGGATGTCGGACGACGATTGCGTCATTTTCGGACCCGACCTCTACCGCGAGTTTGTCGTGCCCTATAACAGCCAGGTGCTCAAGGCGTTTGGCGGCGGCGCGATCCACTATTGCGGCACGGCCACGCAACACATCGACAACTATCTGGCGACCGAGGGGCTCACGGCCATCCAAAGCCTGTGTCTGGACAAGCTCGACGAGGCGGCCAAGATGCGCAACGCCCTGGCCGAGAAGAAGATCGTCTACATGGCCGCCGATTTCAACGTCGCCGACGACTACATCGACGATTACCATCAGGCCCTGTTCAAGGTGATGGGCACCCGCGGGCTGATCGTCGCTTCGTACATTGCCCCGGCGATCACGCTAGCCGGGGGCAATTACCAAGAAGCCCGCCGCGACGGTCTGGCCACGGGCAAGGCCATCGAGAAGGCGATCTGGAAGTACAACCGAGCTTAGTGGTGTATTTCCCGTTGGACTTATTCTCGTCGGTGTCTACGATTCAATCTGAGAGAGTTGCGCGGCAACTCGGGTTGATTCGAGGGAAAAACGAAGACCGTGTCTTCGGAGTTCCGGAACCGGGAGAATATGCCATGAAACGTCGTTTTCTTTTACCCGCGCTGGCGGGGCTTGCTCTGATCCTGGCCACCAGCGTCGACTCCGCGGAGGCCGCACGCCGTTGCCGGCAGCGCACGCGGACATCCGTGACGGCGGTAACCGTTCAGAAGCCGGTCGTGAATACCACCAGCACGAAGGCCTACAGGACCACCGGCACGGCGCACTGGAATTTCGGCAACCACTATGGAGAGTGGCCGCCGCATCACTAAGGACACCGGCGAGAAAACCTCCGATCCGGTTCCCAGGCGGAACATGGGAATTGGGAATGAGATCTCCAAGAAACCAACCAAGGGCCCGGGGGCGGAAAACCCACGGGCCCTTGGCGTAGGGGGGGACGTCTTGTCAAAGTGTCCGGCTCGGGCGGACCCCCCGTCCAGTGGGGGATCCACTCCTGGCAGCCGGTCAGAACGTCACAATCAGGTCAACCGCCGCGGTGAACTGATCGTTGCTGGCGCCGGCGTCGAAGGGCAACGGATAGGGGCCGGCCGCATTGGCCAGACCGTCGTACCAGTCCCAGCGAACCTCGGGGCGGAAGGTGATGTTGGATTTCGGCTTCCAGTTCAGCCCCAGGCTTAGCGCGCTGAAACTGCCGGCATAGCCGGGTGCTCCGTTCCAGCCGCGCGCATCGGGGAGATTCCCCAGGCCGAGTACCTTGGCGCCGTCGTCGTCGCGGAACCACTCGAATCGCAGACCGGCCGACCAGTTCTTGTTCAGCGTGTAGAACAGGTTCTGGTTGATGCCGTACCATTCGGCATCGGCGCCGGCCCCGGAGTTGTTGATGTAGCCGAGGTCGCTCTGCAATACGTAAAGCAGTCGCTCGGTGAGCTGAAGTTTGAGCACCAGACTTTGAATATACTCATCTCCCTGACCGGGCAGGAATTCGTTTCGGCCGGCGTCCAGGGCATAAGCCAGCGAGATGAGTTTGTCGCAACGCTCCCACGTCAAACCGCCCTGGAAGTTGAGCTGGTCGTTATTGTCCTCGAAGCGGTGGACTCCCTGGTGAAAGCCGGCCAGCGCGGTCAGTTGGTTGCTCAGCGTGTATTTTCCCATCAATCCGGTGATCAGGACCGGCTCGCCGTAGGCCAACGCATAGGAATGGGAATAGAAGAAGTTGCCCATCGGGGGCACGATCTCATAGCCCAGGATACCGGTCATCCGGCCTATCTTGATCGACAGGTTGTTGATACCGACCTCGGCGTACATCTGCGCAATCGACAGCCCGTAGAGCGAGTCCGGGCCGTTGATCCGGTCTTCAAATCCCAGGCCGTGAAAGTAAGCCGCTCGCCAGTCGGTTCCGTACAGCAGGTCGACGCGGCCGCCGATGTCCAGTCCGCACCCCTTTGTGTCAATCGGACGCTGGAAGTAAAGCCACAACTGGTTGAGTTGAGGTTCTCCCTCGCGATCGTTGGTCAGCATGGGACCGTTTGTGTGGTCGGCGGGCGTATCGCCATTGAAGGTAATACCCGCCTGCATCCAACCGCCCGTATCGATCCCCAAACGTTTGAAGGCACACGGCTGCGGTAGCTTCCAGGGATCGCGATCAACCCAACGGGCAAACGGACCTTCTCCGGCGCAACCGACGTCGCACGGGTTGCCACACTCGCCGCCGCACACGATTTCCCCGCATGCAAACTCGCAGCCGTCGATAACCTCGACGTCGATAAAACCGACGTCGGCGGCCCGCACGTCGGAAACCTGGACGACGACACCCGAAAGGATCGTCAATACGGCAAGACTCACGACCAATCGAAAACAACTCATACTTCAAATACTCCCATGACTGCGAAATGGGGGGCCTGAGGAAAACGATGACGCAATGATCGGGGCAAACAAATCCGTCACCCCATGCCATGTTGATCGTTCCGGCAGCACACTTCGGTGGAGAAATTCGAGAGGGCCCCACCCGCGATTGGCAAACTGTACGGCCCGAATGGGCGCTCGTTTTGATTAGGCAAACTTCAAGCTTGGCCGCGAGTCTGGAGGCCGTCGTCAACGGTCCCGATGGTCCCGATGGTGCCGATCGTGCCGGGCGAGAGCCGGATCATGTGCCGCACGCCGTGCCCCAGGGCACCCAGGAGGGCAAACTCAGCTTTTCCGACGGGCTATTTCGGCTTACCCGTTGCGGCTTCCAGGACATCGATCTCCGCCGCGGTGATCGTGACCGTGCCCGCCTTGTCGCGCCGGATCTGCGGCGATGCCGGCACGACCGGCGTGTGAAACAGTCCGAACCCGGAAAGGGTCGGGCAAAGCCGCGACTGAATGATACGCAGCCGTACACGCTGGGCCGTGACTTCATCGAAGCGAAGCAGCCGCTTGTATCCAACGGCCGTTGCCCGGGCAAACTCCCGCCACTGGCCGTCTTGCCACGCCTCGAGCGAAAACGCCTCGATCCGCTGGCCTACCGTGATGTACTCGCCCAGCATGGCCACGTTGAACGAGCGCGCCTGGCCCAGATCGTACTCCAGCACCGCTTCGGTTGTGCCTTCGTCGGTCGTCCAGTACGTGTCCTTCTTGCCGTCGATGGTCTTATCCGGCCCGTGCGACGAATCGCCGCCCCGCACGGCCGACGCCTTGACCGCGGCGTCTTCGGCCAGATTCGTCGCAAAAGTGGCCCGCAACACGCGGCCGAGTTCGGCCAGCCGCTGGACGTCGTTTTCGTGGATCAAGCCCCGACGGTCGGGCGGAATGTTCAAGAGAAACTGCGTGTTGCCGCCGACCGAGCCGTAGTAGATGTTCAAGAGATTGTCCAGCGATCGCACCCGAGCGTCCTGGCTGGCATGGTAAAACCACCCCGGGCGGATCGACGTGTTGGTCATCGCCGGACGCCACATCAGTTGCTTGGCGCTCCGGAGTACATCGCGGCTGCCCAGATCGGCGGCCTGATCCTTGAACCGCATGATGATCGCCTCGGTCGTTTCTTGCGACGTCTCGGCCGGTCGCGGGTCGGTGCTGTCGATGGGCACGACGTTCCACTCGGCCGGGCGCGTATGTCCGCCCTCATTGCCGCACCAGCGCACGTCGGGCCCCATCACCGAGACACACGCGCCGGGCTGCAACTGGCGGATGAGCCGGTAGTGGCCCGACCAATCGAAAATCTCCGGCCGGTCGCGCGGCGCATGGGCGCCGTCGAACCAGACGTCGACCACCGGGCCGTAGTTGGTCAACAGCTCGCGCAACTGCTGCTGGAAGATCTTGTTGTAGCCCGGCTTGCCGAACTCTTTGGTATTGCGATCCCAGGGCGAAAGGTAGACGCCGAACGCGAGTCCCTCGGCCCGGCATGCTTCGGACACGTCGCGCACCACGTCGCCTTTGCCGTCGCGCCAGGGGCTATGCTTGATCGAATGCTTGGTCGTGTCGGTCTGCCAGAGACAGAAGCCGTCGTGATGCTTCGCCGTCAGCACAACGCCCTTCATGCCGGCCGCCTTAAACGCCCGAGTCCATTGCCGCGCGTCGAACGCCGTGGGAGCAAATTGGTCGGGCGTTTCCTCGCCCGTACCCCATTCGCGATCGGTAAACGTGTTCATGCCGAAATGGATAAAGGCCGTGAACTCCAACTCCTGCCACGCCACCTGCCGATCCGCCGGCCGCACCCGGGCCGCCTTGACAACGATCTGCTCGATCGAGTCGCCCGGTTCGATCATCACCGAACTTTGGGCCAGAGCCGAGGTGGAGAAGATGAGCAGGCCGAGCGAGACGGCGATGGAAGCGAGTGGACGGTTCATGTCGGATTCCTTATAGTTGAGGGGTGGCCGATCTGAAGTTTAGCCCAGGCACTTGTGCCCGGCGTTTTGAAGCACGGCGGTCAATGGGTCACGATACAGCGCGAATTGGAACGACGCAAGTTGCCCCCGAGAGAGTGATGATGATATACTCGGCACGGATACTCCTGGCGTGCGTGGCGCTGGCAGCCATCGGCCGCGGCGACTTGCCGCAAGCCGCGGAACCCGGTGCGCCCCCGCCCGCCGCTCCGCCGCGTGTGTTTACCGTGGCCACGTACAACATCAACTGGGGGGACATCGATCCACGGCACGCCGTGGCCGTGATTCGGGCCGCCGGAGCCGATCTGGTCGTGTTGCAGGAAACAACCGCCCGATCGGAAGCGCACATCCGACGGCATTTGGCCCGCGAGTTTCCGTGGATGCGTTTCCAGGGACACCAGGGCCAATACGCCGCTGAGCGGTTCGGCATTCTGTCGACCGTCGAGGTCAAGGGGCTCCGCTTCTTGCCGCCGCGACATGGGCTGTTTGGCATCTGGATCGGGCAAGTGGAACTGGGCGGACGACGATTGCAGGTGGTCAACGTGCATTTACAACCGGCCCTGCTGTCGGAAAAGATGAACATACTCCAGGCGATGAAGGCACTGGGCGACATGGAATCGGTCCACCAGAAGGAAATCGCCGCGATCCACGCCTCGCTCGATCCCGAGGGGCCCGCGCTGGTGGCCGGCGATTTCAACAGCACGGCCGATCTGGCGGCGGGCAAGTTTCTCGCCGGCAAGGGCTTCGTCGACAGTTTCGCGTCGGTCACCGAGCAGCCCGAGAAACACCCCACCTGGCGCTGGCCGACCCGGCATCTCGCCCTGACCGCTCGAATCGATCACATCTTCCACACCCGGCAGATCGAGACAATCGCCAGCCGAGTGATTGCCAAGGGAGCGTCGGACCATTATCTTCTGGTCAGCCGCTTGCAGTGGTCGGCGCCCGATTAGCCCCCGGCTTTGCGGGGGGGCACGCAAGATGGAGCCAACAGAGGACGACGTCGGCAGACAGAAAACGGAGCCATGATCTGCCTAACTTCCTAAAGTGTAAAGTGCAAGCCTGACTGCGATGTCCCGTGACCCTGATGCCCCGACCCATCTGCGCACCAAAATATGCGACCATTGGAGTAGCGATGACGAGCAGTATATTCTCTGTCACTGATGGGCTGTTGCGAATCGCGGGCCAAGTGATCGACACGCCGTTTCCTGTCGCCCAGGCGATTCAGGCTGAAGACAGAGTGATCGTGCGTCTTGAGGTTCCGACTGGAGTTGTGAAGAGTGGCAACGTGATCTGTTATGATCGGAACGGTACCTTGCTTTGGACGGTTCAAGAGAGCCCGCACGGTGGAGTCGAGGATAATCCATTTGTTTCGATAAAGATTGATGATGCTGGCAAGCTTACTGCAGAGATCTTTAGCGGGGTTGCATACGGCATCAACGTGGATGACGGAATGATATCGGTATCAGGATTTCGTAGGTTCTGACAAGATGCGGAAGATACACGGCGCGTCTACGGAACTCTCCTCAATCGGCGGGAATCTCCCTGCTCCGCGCCTCGGCGCCTCCGCGTGAGATCTCGACGGGAGAAGGTATCACGCAGAGGCGCCAAGGCGCGGAGGAGAAGAAGCGAGGATCGTTCCTTCGGAAGAGAGTTGGCCACGGAAGAGATGACGGAAGAGGTGGCAGGAACCGTTTTTCCGTCCTCGGCCTCAAGAAACGCTTCCCGACACCTTTTCTCGCCGCGTGATTGCCAACGGGCCATCGGACGATTATCTTCTGGTCGGCCGGATGACCCTGAATTCTGGTCCGCTTTCGGTTGAACTGAGAACTCGTACAGGAATCATTTCCCGAATTCGGCGCGTATAGTAGCCATCTCTCTCCGCGAGCTGTAGCTCTTGAAACACCAAAGT
>JABMRP010000182.1 GCA_013202535.1 Planctomycetota bacterium | reverse complement strand
ACTTAGCTCATCGCAAGTTGATTCGCGTGTCATGCAAACCATCAAGCTTACGCTGGCCTACGACGGGACCGATTACGCCGGCTGGCAGGTTCAGTCGGGGCCGGTGACGGTGCAGGGGGTGGTGGAAAAGGCGCTGGCCGAGATCACCGGCCAGACGATTCGAGCCACGGCCAGCGGTCGCACCGACGCCGGGGTCCATGCCCTGGGGCAGGTCGTGGGCTTTCGGGCCGACACGCATCTGTTGCCGGAGGTTTGGGCCCGGGCGCTCAATGCGCGGCTGCCGAACGATGTGGCGGTGGTGGAAGCCGCCGACGCGCCCGAGGGTTTTCATGCGATTCGCGACGCGGTGGACAAGCGGTATCGATACACGATCCACAACGGTCCCTGCCGCGACGTCTTTCGGCGAAGATACTGTTGGCATTACCCCAGCACACTCGACGTCGACGCCATGGCCCGGGCGGCCGGGTGTCTGCGCGGTCGGCACGATTTCGCCGGCTTTCAAAGCAGCGGTGCGCCGCGGGCAACGACCGTGCGAACCGTGTCGGATCTTCTCGTCACCCGTGGCGAGGAGGCAGGCGGACCGTGGCTGATGATTGAAATCGAGGCCGACGGCTTTCTCTACAACATGGTTCGCGCCATCGTCGGCACATTGGTCGAGGTGGGCAGGGGGGCTCAACCCGAATCGTGGGTCGCCGAGGTGATCGAGGCGCGCGACCGCTCGGCCGCCGGACCGACCGCGCCGCCGCAAGGGTTGACATTGGTACGTGTCCGCTATAAGCAGTAATCGTCATGCGCATCGCTCACGTCATCACCCGGCTGATTCTCGGCGGAGCCCAGGAAAATACGCTGCTGACCTGCGAGGACTTGCTCCGGCGGCACGGCGATCAGGTGTTGCTGGTCACCGGACCGGCGCTCGGGCCCGAGGGGAGCCTGATCCAACGGGCAAGGGCAGGGGGGGTACCCCTGGTGGTGGTGAATCCCTTGCGGCGAGCGATCCACCCATGGCGTGATCTGGCCGCTTATCGACAGATCAAGCAGACGCTACGCGACTTTCGGCCCGACGTGGTCCACACCCACAGCGCCAAGGCGGGGGTGCTCGGCCGTGCCGCCGCATGGTCGCTGGGCGTACCCGCCGTTGTGCATACCGTCCACGGCGCGCCGTTTCATCCGTATCAGGGCAGGGGGGCTCGGGCGCTGTTTCGGGGGTGCGAGCGATGGGCCGCTCGGCGATGCCATGCCCTGATCAGCGTGGCCGACGCAATGACCGACTTAATGGTCGACGCCGGAGTCGCACCGCGCGATCGATTCACGACCATTTACAGCGGCATGGAGGTCGAACCGTTGCTGGCTGCCGATGTCCACCGTGCCGAGGTCCGTGCGAGCTTGGGCTACACCGAAGATCACGTCGTGGTGGGCAAGATCGCCCGACTGTTCCATCTCAAAGGGCACGAGTTTCTCGTCCGCGCCGCTCGCGAGGTTGTCGATCGGCATCCGAACGTACGGTTTCTGCTCATCGGCGACGGCCTGTTGACCGATCGGATACGCCGACAGATCGCCCGAGAGGGGTTGCGGGAGCACTTCCACCTGACGGGGCTCGTGCCGGCCGAACGGATCCCGGAGTTGATCGCCGCGATCGACGTGGGCGTTCATGTTAGTCTTCGCGAGGGGCTTCCGCGGGCGGCGGTTCAGATGCTCCTGGGTGGCAAGCCGGTGGTCAGCTATGCCATCGACGGGGCGCCCGAGGTCGTGGTGCCGGAGGAAACCGGCCTGCTCGTTCCACCCAAAAGTGTGGGGAAACTGGCCGCTGCTGTAGATCGCCTGGTGGGAGATCGGTCGCTGCGCAGTCACTTGGGGGCCGAAGGGCGGCGACGGTTTGCCGAGCAGTTCGATCACCGCCGAATGACCATCGCAATTAGAGGGGTATACGCAGGTCTTTTGGGCTAATGCTGGTTGTCAAGACGGGGGATATGCATAGAATAAGAATTCTACAGGGTTAAGTAAAGCGTACCGGCCTTCAATTGTGAAATAAACCCAATCAGGGTACACTGGAGGCGATAGGATGTCGGCGGGCGCGTGGCGCGTCGGCGCGGGAGTCGGTTCGGGCAAGGGATTCGTTTTGCCGTGTCAAGCTCAGATCTCGGTTATATCGGTTCGTACCGGTTGTTGAACGTCGTGCATACTGGGGCCGCCAGTCAGATCTGGCTGACGTTCAACGACGGGGAAGGGCAGAAGTTCGGCTTGAAGGTGGTGAAGAAGGAGTTCAGCAAGGATCGGGAACAGATCGGGTATTTGCGGCGGGAGTATGCCGTGGGGCAGGCGGCCCGCCACAAGAGGCTGATCGACGTGAAGGAGATGGGTACCGACAAAGGCATCGCCTACCTGGCGATGGAGTGGTACGGTGCCCCAAACATGAAGCACCGCATCCGCCAGGGGAACGAAGCGATTGCCCACCTGCTGCCGAAGATCATCCTTCAGGCGGCCGAGGGGCTCTCCCATTTGAACCACATCGGCTGGATTCATTGCGACGTGAAGCCGCACAATTTCCTCATCCGCGATGACGGCCAGGTGAAGCTGATCGATTTTGCCCTGGCCCGGCGGCCGCAGCGGGGGATTGCCAAGTTTCTGTCGAGAAAGAACAAGCTTCAGGGAACCCCCAGTTACATGGCCCCCGAACAGATCCGTGGGGGGGCGGTCGACGAGCGGACCGACGTGTACGGGTTTGGCTGTACGATCTTCGAGTTGATGGTGGGCACACCACCCTTCACGGGGATCAGTTCCAACGAATTGCTCAACAAACACCTCCGCGCACCGCCGCCGGTGCTGGAAAGCGTCGACAAGAACATCACTCCCGAGTTCTCACAGCTTATTCGCCGCAGCATGGCGAAGAAACCGGCCGATCGACCCAAGTCGATGGAAGCGTTCGTCGACGAGTTTCGGCTTCGTCCGGTCTTCAAACGGGCGCCGAAGCCGCCGCAGCAAACGAGTCAGTGAGGACAGGTTGAGCTAAGGCATACAAGCATGGCAAATTCAGGACAACGGCTCCCCTTCGAGCGACCGATCTACGAGTTGGAGGCCCGGCTCGAGCGGCTGGATGGGCTGGCCGACAGCAATCCGGAAATCCGCGAGGAGACACGCCGGCTCCGCCGCGAGCAGGTGGCGCTGCTGAAGCGGATTTACAGCCGCTTGAAACCTTGGGAAAGGGTTCTGGTGGCACGTCACCCCGACCGCCCCCAAACCACCGACTACCTGGAGTTGGTGTTCGATGAGTTCGTCGAACTTCACGGCGACAAGTGTTTCGGCGACGACCGGGCGATGCGAACGGGGATGGCCCGGCTGGGCAACTTCAAGGTGATGGTGATCGGGCATCAGAAGGGGAAAACGCACAAGGAACGCCCGCTCTGCTATTTCGGTTGCGCCCACCCCGAGGGATATCGCAAGTCGATCGCGAAGATGAAACTGGCCGCCAAGTTCCAGATGCCGGTGATCTGTCTGATCGACACGCCGGGCGCGTATCCGGGCATCGGGGCCGAGGAGCGCGGACAAGCCCAAGTCATTGCCAACGCGATGTTCGAGATGTCGCGACTTCCCACGCCCATTATCTGCGTGGTGATCGGGGAAGGGGGGTCCGGCGGCGCGTTGGGAATCGGCGTCGGCGATCGTATCGCCATGCTCGAGCACGCTTACTATTCGGTCATCAGTCCCGAGGGCTGCGCCGGCATCCTTTGGAAAAGCGACACCTACAAGGAGCAGGCCGCCGAAGCGCTGCGAATGACCTCCAAGGATCTGTTCGACTTGAAGATCATCGACGAGATCGTTCCCGAACCACTCGGCGGCGCCCACCGCGATCCGATCCACATGGCCAGCCGCCTGAAACGGTTCCTGGTGAGCAATCTTCGCGACCTCAGCCGTCGCGGCGTCGACGAACTCCTCGAACAGCGCTATCAAAAGTTTCGCCGCATGGGCGTGTTTCTCGAACGCGCCGCACCCGGCGAGGACGACTCCTGCGAGGACGGCTCCAGCGAGGACGACCCGGGTGAGAACGAATCACCCAAACACGATGCCAAGACCCGCTCGTCGAAGCGTTCGGCCGGGATCGTTTCGCCGTAGCAGCGAAGCGCGCCGTCGGATCGCCAAGAACCCGCACCCCGCTCCAGAAAGTGAGATCCGATGTCCGCCCAAAGCCCCAATACGACTTCGCCCATCCGTCAGGCATTTGGAATCTGCCTGCTGTTGGTGCTCCTTGCCATGTGTTTCCTCATCTTTGGATCGCGGTTCGGTTGGATCGACCCGAGCGCCCTGGGAATTCCCTGGCTCGATTTCGGCGCCGAAATCGAGCCACCCGGTGCCTCCCCAGCCGAACAGGCAGCCCGGGAACGATTGGAAGAGAAAGGAAGGTACAGTGAAGAGGGCTGCCTGATCGCCGCCGAAATGAGTAGCGAAGACAAAGACGGCAACAAGATTTTCGGCCACGTCACCAGCGTCAATGTTCGCGGCCGGGGCGAAAAGCCGGACGACCAACTCATCAACGATCTGGCCGCGCTGCCCAAAGTGGTGCATATCGATCTCGGCAACACCCAGGTCACCACCGAGCAACTCGCTCAGTTGACGGGGCTCTCGGAGTTGGCCTCCCTGGTTCTCTCGAACACTCCGACCGACGACGACGGGTTGGCCCACGTGGCCGAGATCAAGGACGTCGAAGCGCTGCATCTGGTCGGATGCACTGGCGTGACCAATGAGGGATTGGTCCATTTGAAGAAGATGCCGCTGAAAGTGCTCGACCTCTCGCGGACCAGCGTCGACGACGAAGGTCTGAAACACCTGGCCGACTTCGACGAGGTGCATTGGCTGCTGTTGCGCGACAACAAGATCACCGACGCCGGAATTCAGCATCTGGCGACGATGGACAACCTCAGACGCCTCACGGTCGACGGCACGGCCGTCACCAGCGAAGGGGTACGGGAGTTGAAAGAGTCCGTCGAAGGTCTCGCCGTCGACCACGGCCCAGGCGCGCCGCCGCCGGCCGAAGAACCGCCCCAAGAGCCCGGCGATCCGGCGACTTCGCAAGATGCAGCCGAGTCACCAGAGTAGATGACGATGACGGGCTGCGGCGTCGATCGTGTTAGCCCGGGTCGCCCGCGACCGGAAGCCAAGCGTCAGACGCTCCATGCTGCAATCAACACGCCGTTTGCGGCCTCCCCGCAACGTCCGATAATGTTTCTTATGTTCGGTAGGATCGTTCTGAATCCCGAGGGAAACGCGGTTTCTTGATCCGCCAAGTCGCCGAACCATGGGCAATCGGACGTTGCCGCGATGAGGCTGTACGGTGCGTGCCCTCGCGGCGCCTCACAGTCCGGCAAGCTTGAGTTCAACGCCGCGTTCGGCGGCTAGTGATCAGGCGGGATCCACGCGTTGCCATGCGGCTTCCCAGTGCCCATCGCGGCGGCGTTTCGCGATGCCGTTTTCAGCAGGGGCCCCTGCCCCGGTTTGGCTCAAATCGCGCTCCGCCGTGACCGTGATTCGTGGTAGCCGAAATCGGCCGGCTTTGGATGCGGCCCAGAGGGATCCACGCGACGGGGCGTGAGGTTCGCTGGTAACGTTCCTGCCAATTATCCCGACTGCCCCAGTCGCCAGCGCTGTCGCGGCAGAAGCGAGCCGGTCGCAGCTTCTTCCTCGTCCGGGTTGAGCTTCTCGTCGAGCTGCTCCAAGTACGGGCCGACCACTTCTTCGACCTCCTTGGGGATCACCGGCGACGCTTCCCGGATGACCCGGGCGATCAGTTGGCCGGAATACGAACGCAGCACGGCCTGCCGGGCGCTTTCCGAAAGGGTCACGGCGAAGAACGTGATCAGCAGAGCCAGCAGCGCACCGGTCGCCAGCCCGAACAGCGCCCCTACCTGCCGATCGAATTCGCGCAGGCGCACCCGCTCGATCAGCCCGCCCACGAAACGAAACAGCAGCCAGATCACCAACGACGAACCGATGTAGAGGATCAGCATGGCCAGGAAACGGTTCCACGGCTCCTGGGCACTGATGTGCGGTGCCAGCGGCTTGCTGTAGTTGAGCGCGACGAAGTAGCTGACCACCAGCGAGCCCAACGACGCCAACTGCCAGGCCATGCCCTTGTACGCGCCGAAGACGGTCGTCAGCACGAGCAAGGCCAGCAGAAACACGTCGTAAAGTTGGATCGGAAAGTTATCCATAACACAGGGCAGGGGATTGCAGGGAAAGTTCTCGGCCGCCAATCTTCATTCGGTCATTGGCCATTGGTCATTTCGTCCACCAACAACTATCCATATCTTACCTTCCCTTGGCCCATTTCGCGCGAGTATATCCGGAAGATGGGCCTGGGCGAAGCCCTTTCTTGGGAAAATGAGTGTTTTGCGACTTTTCGGCAGCGTCGGGCCGCCCCTATTTTGACCTTGGCCTGGGCAACGGGTTCGGATAAAAGACACCTCTGATGGCTGGATTCAAGACCCATCTCTGTATCAGCACGGCCCTGGGGGCCGGCTACGCCGGAGCGGCACACATGGTTCATGGCGTGCCGCCGGCTACCTGTGCGCTGGCTGGGGGGATGTGTGGACTGGCCGGCGTGTTGCCCGACCTGGACATCGGATCGGGTATCCCCCGTCGCGGGCTGCTGTCGCTGGTCGCCGCGGTGGTGCCCGTACTGCTGGTCAATCATCTGGCGGCTCTGCAATTGCCGCTGGCGTCGATCGGCCTGGCGGTTGTCGCGGCTTATCTCGTGGCCCGGTTCGGCATTGCGCACATGCTCGACCCGCATCACCACGCATCGCGGCATGTTCCACAGCCTGCCCGCGGCGATCATCGCCGGCGAAGTGGTCTTCCTGGTCGCCTCCGACGCAAGTTTGGCCATGCGTACTTTCCTGGCCATCGCCGTGACTCTGGGCTACTTCTCGCACCTCGTGCTCGACGAGTTGGCCGCCATCGAGTGGCATCGCGGTTTCTTCCGCGTCAAGAAATCTTTCGGCACCGCCATGAAGATGTTCGGCCACAACGTCCTGGGGAACGTGGTGGCCTACGGGCTGATGCTGGGCTTGGGGTATATGGTGAGCGAAGAGGTTCCAATCAATCTAACGACTCTCCACCACCAACGTCACCGGTCCGTCGTTGACCAGCTCGACCTCCATGTGCTGGCGAAACCGCCCAGTGGCCACGGGAATGCCGCGGGCCGCAACGGCGGCGACGAACACTTCGTACAACTGCTCGGCCAACTCGGGCGGCGCGGCGGCGACGAAACTCGGACGCCGGCCCTTGCGGCAGTCGCCCAATAGGGTAAACTGGCTAACCACCAGCATCCCCCCGCCGATCTCCTCGACCCCCAGGTTCATCTTGCCCTGGTCGTCCTCGAAGATCCGCAGCCCGGCGATCTTGTCGGCCAGCCATCGGGCATCCCGCTCGGTATCCTCGGCGGCCACGCCCAGCAAGACCATCAGCCCGGCGTCGATCCGCCCACATTCTTCGCCCGCCACCGTGACCCGGGCACGACTCACACGTTGTACACACGCACGCACTGGCGT
>JABMRP010000181.1 GCA_013202535.1 Planctomycetota bacterium | reverse complement strand
CGCGTCGGCTACCGTGCGAAGGGCTTTGATGCGGGCGTGGAGTTTGCAGTTGGCCTCGAGGATCGTCCAGGGAGCGTAGGTCGTGCTGGTGTGTTGCAGCATCTCGACGACCGCCCGTTTGTATTGCGGCCATTTCTCGCGGTTACGCCAATCCTCGTCGGTCAGCTTCCACTGTTTCTCCGGCGCTTGCTCGCGGGCCTTGAAACGCAGGAGTTGCTCTTCCTGGTTGATGTGCAGCCAGAACTTCACGATCACCGTACCGAAGTCGGCAAGCTGCCGCTCGAATTCGTTGATCTCGCGGTACGCCCGTTTCCACTCGTCCTCGTGACAAAAACCCTCGACCCGTTCGACCAGCACGCGGCCGTACCACGAACGGTCGAAGATCGTGATGTGGCCCGCCTTGGCGACGTTCTTCCAGAATCGCCAGAGATAATGATGGGCCCGCTCCTCGGTCGTCGGCGCGCCGACGGGGACCACTTCGTAACCGCGCGGATCGAGCCCCCGGGTCAGCCGCTTGATGTTGCCGCCTTTGCCGCCCGCGTCGGACCCCTCATACACAATCACCGCCGGCCTCCGGGCAACGAACAACTCGTGTTCCAACTGGAAAATACGCTCCTGAAGCTTGTCGAGCTGTTCGCGGTATTCATCGCGCTCCAGCGACAGCGTCATGTCGAGCCGATCGAGGATCGTGTGGGCGGTGGTCGGCGAGTCGGCCGGCGCGGGCATTGGTTCCGGGGCGGTTTGCGGTTCGGCGGCACGACGCTCCAGTTCGTCTTCGATGGCGCGAATGACCGTCTCGAACACCTTCACCCGGGCGAAACGCCCTTGCGTGGCTTCGACGACCGTCCAGGGAGCGTGGGCCGCGCCGGTCCGCTCGATCATCTCCTCGATCGCCTCGCGCCAATCGTCGTGGCGGCGGTGTTGTTCCCATTCCTCCTTGCCGACCTTCCAGGCCGTGACCGAATCCTTTTCGATCTTCTTGAACCGCGCCTTCTGCTCGCGCTTGTCGATGTGCAGCCAGAACTTGACGATCACCGTGCCCGCGTCGGCCATCTGCCGCTCGAACTGCAGGATGTCGGCATAGGCCTGCTTCCACTGGCCCTTGCGGATGAGCCCCTCGACTCGCTCGACCAACACGCGGCCGTACCACGAGCGGTCGAAGATGGCAAAGCTGCCGGCCGCCGGCTGCGCTTCCCAGAATCGGGTCATCCAGGGAAAGAACCGCTGGTTGGGCGTGGGGGCCGAGATAGGGTGGACCTTGAACCCGCGGGGATCGAGCGCCTGGGTGAAGCGGTTGATCAGATTCCCCTTGCCGGCGGCGTCCCATCCCTCGAAGACCACCACGACCGGCACGCCCGCGGCACGAGCCGCCCGCTGGCACTCCCCCAGCCGCACCTCCAACTCGGGAAACACCTCGCGGTAGACATCCTTGGAGAGCTGTTTCGACAGGTCGATCAATTCCAGCATGAGCCGTACTCCCGACAGCGATTCGCTCAAAAAGCCCGATGGACACCCCATCGCCCGGCTGCGTAATTGTACCCCACGAATGCGGGTGGGGCCAATAGGCCCGTTTAGCCCCGTTTTGGCCCGTTTAGCCCCGGCACTTGTGCCTGGCGTTGGGAGCGACGGTTGCCCAGTGGCCGGCGATCCGGGGGGCGCCACGAAACGCCGGGCACAAGTGCCGGGGCTAAACGGTCAAACGCCGCTACTCGCTCACCGGCACTTGCAGCAGCGGCGTGGGGCGCTTCTCGCTGGTCAAGTAGAGCGTCTTGCCGTCGAGGCCGTAGCAGATCGTTTCGCCCTGCTGACGCTTGGGCAACGCAATGCGCCGGGGCCGGCGAGCCAGGGCCGCCCGCCAATCTTCCTTCTCGCCCCGCGTGTACTCCAACGCGTCGCGATACGTCGACACGATCGCGCGGCGCCCGTCGGGCGAAATGTCCATGCCCGTGGCCATGATCAGGTGCAGCGTGGCAATCTTTCGGGCGACAAACGCCTTGGTCGGATTGTCTTCCGGCCAGGGCAGGGCGTAGACGGAGCACTGCGGGCCGTACTCCTTAGTCACCAGCAGAATCGTCCTACTGGTCGGATCGACGGCCACGGCCTCGCAGTTGCGGAAGTCGTCTTCGTAGGAGAAGTGGATCGTTTGCCGCACGCGTACCTGCTCCGGCAGACGTCCGGTCTGCGGATCGCGCGACGGCTCTTCGACGAGATAGATCATCTGTACCGCGGCGTTGAGACTGTTGTTGCCCGTATCGCAAACCAGCAGGCAGTTCCGGCCCTTGAAACGAAACGACGCCAGATCTTCCCAATCGTACGCATCGACGCCCGCTACCTGACACGACCCGAGATCGGCACCGCGGGAATCGAACAGATAGAGCCTCGCGTCGTCGCCCGAGTCGTTGTGGGTCCAAAACGCGCCGGGCGTCTGTCGCGCGCAGGCCAAGCCACTGCTTTCGGTGATCCGGGTGTTCTCCAATTCACCCAACCGGCGAGCGGCGCCATAGGGAACGGCACCGGCGGGCAACGCGGCGGCTTCGGCGGCAATCCGGGCTTTTTCCTGTTTCAGGTGCTCGGCAACGAACTTCCGGTCGGCCTCGCCGAACGCGTCGAGCTGGGCGACGATAATTCGCCGGCCGTCGCGCAACAGCCAAACCTTCTCGGCGGTGGCGTCGACCAACTCGGCCTCGACCTGCATGGTGCCCGTGGCGTCGGTCCACGTGCGCGCCGGGGCAAGTGTTTGGGGCAGGCAGACCATCGCGATGACGACCGACGGGATAATGATTCGGTGCATGGGTGGTTCTTTGTTGGGGGAGCGATTTCAACACTATCGTCATTATGAAGCACCGGTCAAGTGTTGGGGGGCTTCCTCGGCATGGAAAGTGCGGAGCGTCAGCGAGGAAACTCAGAGGCCGTCCTCGCTTACGCTTCGGGTTTTGATTGACTCATCAACAACCCGGCAGGGCAATATTCCTACCTCGCATGGGGAGTTCGAGAGACCGAGAAGGCTTGACACTCGGCCCGGCGGCGGATATCCATGAGTATATGGTCCCCGCCCTGCCGGCGATTTTCCGCGGCACGTCCCCCGCGGAAACCAAACGTCGTGCCGCCGCGCCCGCCCCGGTTGCCCGCCCCGCGGCAGTTTTGATTGCCGGCAGTGGTACTCGCGGCAACACGATCCCCCACTTGATCGACCAGCATGAAAAGCCCAACGATTGCCATCGTCGTACCCCTAGCGGTTGCCGCCGTTGCGGTCGGCGCGTTGGGATGGTGGCACACCGGCGGCGTGTGGATCGACCAGGACGAGGTGGCGGCGAGAATCTCGGGATTGGATGAAGCACCGCCACCGGGCAAGGTCCGCGTGGCCCCCCGGCCCGAGTTCGGAGTTCCCGTCATGGGCCCCGGCAAGCCGTCGGACATTGTCGGCAGTTGGCCCTGGTTTCGCGGCCCCAATCTCGACGCAATCCGCGACGACGGCGTACGCTTGGCCCGAAAGTGGCCCGAGGGCGGACCGGAAAGATTATGGTCGATCGAGTTGGGCCAGGGACATGCGTCCGCGGCAATCGATCAAGGGCGGGTCTACGTGCTCGATCACGAGGCCGACGACGGGGTCGAGTTGTTGCGAGGTCTGCGCGAGAAGGAACACCAGCGACTGGCCGCCGTGTTGACACCGCTGGCCGAAGACACGCTGGACGGCGTGGACCCCGTG
>JABMRP010000180.1 GCA_013202535.1 Planctomycetota bacterium | reverse complement strand
TTGGGCAAGTGCGAGGTGACTCAGCAGCAGTACGAGAAGCTGATGGGCGACAAGCCCTGGAGCGGCGAACGGCATGTGAAAGAGGGTCCAGAGTATGCGGCGACGTATGTGAGTTGGGATGACGCGCAGGAATTCTGCCGAAAGCTCTCGTCGAAAGAGGGACGCACGTATCGGTTACCGACGGAAGCGGAGTGGGAGTATGCATGTCGTGCGGGAAGCAAGACACGGTATAGCTTCGGTGATGACGTGTCGAAGTATGGCGCCTATGCGTGGTACAAAAACAATACAGACGACGTTGGCGAAGAGTACGCCCACCGGGTGGGCTTGAAGCGTGCGAACGCCTGGGGGCTGCACGACATGCACGGCAACGTTTTTGAGTCGTGCCAGGACTGGCATGGTGACGAGTACTACAAGAACTCTCCGGCGGTCGATCCGACCGGGCCTATTACAGGCTCGGGCCGCGTGATCCGCGGCAGCTGTTGGTACGACGGCCCAAGGGGCGGCCGGTCGGCGTTTCGTTTTATGTCTGGACCGGAATACCGGCGCTACGACCTCGGCTTCCGCGTGGTTCTCGTTCCGCCGGAGTGAGCAAGCGGAGGTCCACGCCGTTCGCTTGACTACCCAGCCCCGGAACCGTCCACGATCGTCGGCCTCGTCAGCACGGGCCTCATGGGACTGGCCATCGCATGGCGACGGAAACGACGCGTGGCGTAATTCTGCCTCGGAAAAAGGGAGCCGGCCGGCGTCGACGCCACCGCAACAGCGGAAAGGGCTACGAGCCCAATCGACCCCCGCAGTGCGAACGTCCTTCCTTTGCGCCTTGGCGCCTTTGCGTGAGACCTGCGAGGAACGTTGCCCTTCCATCCGAATACGCCGTACGGCCTCGATCATGAGTCTGCCTCATGGCACCAGATCCGCTGACGAAAATCCGAGGTTTCATCCGTTGACAGAGAGGGGCGGCGACAAAGGGATCACGCCAAGGCGCAAAGGATGAAGCGAGAGGATCTCTGGCCCATCATTGCCGCGTTTGTCGTGGCCAGTGTCTGGCAGCTCCGGCGATACCCCCCGGCAGAGCCGGGGGCTGAGGGGGGATATGCTATGATTTAGGTAACGATTCGCCGTTGTCACCTCCCTTCTTCTCTACGCAAGACCGCGTTGTCGTGCCGGTCGGGAGCTATGCATAGATGAGTTTCCTGGAATTCTGGGGCGAGAGGGTCAGTCCGGGCAAGATCGGCTCGGTGACGACTCCCGAGGGACATGAGGCGTGTCGCTACAAGCCGTTGGTGTTGATCAAGTTCCTTTTCGTGGTGATCGGGCTGCCGGTGGCGTGGTGTTTGGTGGTTCCGCGGGTGCCGTTGCCTCTTTGGCAGGCAATCGCGGCGGTGGTCGGCGGGACGCTGATCTACGTGGCCCTCTGCTATTTGATCGATTTCGAGCCGGAGATGGACAACCTGGGCTGGCTCGGCGGCGCGATGGACAACCCGGTCCGCTATTCCGACGACGTCAACCGCTGGCTCTTGGGGCTGAAATGCCTCTTGGGACCGGGCCGGTTCGTGGCCGAGTCGGTGCTGGACATCCGGATCTTCTTCCAGGGGCGGCCGCAAGAGACGTCGTAGCTGACTTCGTGAGAATCCAGCGATAGTCGGCATAATTGGTCAATGAACGACCGATTCTCTGAATTCTCACGAATTCAGCGACGAGATGATAAAAGGCCCCTGGATTTGGTTGCCGAGAGTGACTATAATGAGGGGCTCCCCCCACGGAACGCTTCTCCAGTAAGGCTCCCGGCGCGTCGCCAGTCGAACCGGTCCGGGGAGCCGACGACCTCCGAACTCCCACCCCCGGCTCCCGATCCATTCTGGGAGACCGAACTTCCGGTCGGTTGAGGGTCTCGTGATATTCGAGGGGGAGCTGCCGATTTGTAGCTGAATTCGCAAGAATTCAGACCTTTAAGAGGAAGACGAGAAAACGGACGGCGTGATGATGAACCTGGAAAAATTGCGAAACATCGGCATCTCGGCCCATATCGATTCGGGCAAGACCACCTTGAGCGAGCGGATCCTCTTCTACGCGGGAAGGATCCATCGGATGCAGGAGGTACGCGGCGAGGGTGCCACGATGGATCACATGGAGCTTGAAAAAGAGCGCGGGATCACCATCACCAGCGCCGCCACCAC
>JABMRP010000028.1 GCA_013202535.1 Planctomycetota bacterium | reverse complement strand
GAGAGAACCAGGAACCATCGACCGCGGAAGGCTACACGTGCCGCTTCGAGTCGCGCCCGGTCCGGTATATTCGGGTTACGCAGACCCACCACTCCCTCAATCCCGGTCGGCATCTGGTCGAAGTGTTGGCTTTTGGGCAGTAGACATACCAACGTCAAAGGAACGCACTATGAGACGGATTGCTCTTTCCGTTGTGTTGCTGTCGGCTCTTTCGGTGAATATCCACGCGGCGACGGACGCGAGAAAGATACTGGACACGACGGGCACGTCTGGCGGACTGGTGGTGCATCTGAACTGTGGCAACGGTGAACTGACCGCAGCGATGGGAGAGGGCGAGAGTTTCCTGGTTCACGGGCTCGATACGGACCCGAAAAGGGTGGAAGTGGCGAGACAAGGGATTCGACAGGCGGGCCTCTACGGCCGGGTCTCGGTCGACCTGCTTCGCGGCGAGCGACTACCGTATGCGAATAATCTGGTGAACCTGCTCGTTCTCGACAGTCCCCAGGGCCCCACAATCCCCGCAGAGGAACTCGTCCGCGTGCTTGTTCCCAATGGGACGGCGATCATTCGAAAACAGGGTAACAAACAGCTCATCGACGCTATCTCCTATCCAGTGACCCCAGTCGCTGACGATTTTGTCATGTTCACCAAGCCGTGGCCCAAGACATTGGACACATGGCCGCAGAGTTCACATGGGCCCGATGGCAATATGGTCTCCAAGGACCGGGTTGTCGGCCCACCACGTCGTCTTCAGTGGATTGCCGAACCGAAATCGGCCCGACATCACAACATGACCGATATTAACGTGATCCTATCGGCCAACGGTCGTGTGTTTTATGACCACGATGAGGCATCGACCCAGCAGAATACATTCCCAGAGTCCATGCGTCTTGGCGGCGCGAATCATTTTCCCTCGCAATGGGCTCTGTATGGACGGGATGCGTTCAATGGGACATTGCTCTGGAAACGCGCACTGAAATCCTGGTACGAGGGCGTTGAGTACATGCGAGGCAATCCCCCGGTCTATCTCCTGCGCCGCCTGGTGTGTGACGGCGATCGTCTCTACCTGACACCATGCACGCGCGAGCCGGTAGAGGTTCTTGATGCCGCAACAGGGAAGACGCTGAAACGCTTCGAGCAGACCCGACATGCGGGGGAACTGGTTCTGGCGGAGGGCCGATTGTTTGTGACAACCTGGAACCCGCTTGAGGGAAGTGCGCGGGTCCGGCCGAAATTTGAAACACATCTGTTGGTTCTCGATCCTCACACGGGAGATACTCTCTGGAAGTTAACGGGACCGGACACGCATCAAATTCTCCCGCACAGCCTGGCGATCCGAAAAGACCGCGTGTACTTCAAGACGTCGGAGAAGCTACATTGCCTCAGCGCCGATAAGGGAACGCCGATCTGGTCCGTAAATGTGGGCATCCCGCCGAACAAGACGAAGCAGATCAGCTCCTTACCCATGTCGATCTATCCCTGGTATGTGTGTGTGTCCCATGTCCCACGCGTCGTTGCCCTCGATGATGTTGTGCTCTGCTCCGCACGAAGCAGGTTGCGTCCTACGAATAATCAAGCTCCACGTAACGCATTGTATGCCTTTGACGCCAAGACGGGAGAAACGCTCTGGACGGGCCCCGGCGGACAGGGCTTCTTCAATCCGCCCGATGTTCTCGTGGTGGGCCATACCGTATGGAGCGGATATACCCCGCTTGATCTGAAATCAGGCAAGATAGGGCCCAACGCACAAGTCTTTTCAGAGGGAATGGTTCATCACCGTTGCTACCCAAAAAAAGCGACGGAACGTTACTTGCTGGCCTCCGAGGCCGGTGTTGAGTTTTTTGATTTCTCCACCCGAAAACAATACCCCAACCATTGGGTAAGGGGCGGATGCATGACGGGTATACTACCGGCCAACGGATTGCTCTATTCAACACCCCATCCCTGCTCATGTTTCAGCGCCGTCCTGATGAACGGCATGCTCGCCCTCGCCCCTGAAGGGGAAGACCGTGGGCAACAGACAGAGAACAGTGAAGACCAACACTTGATAGAAGGGCCCGCACATCCCATCAGCGCCCTTCAGTCCTCAGCCCTCGGCCCTCAGCCCTCTGACTGGCCAATTTATCGGCATGACATGCATCGCAGTGGTACCGCCACCATGGCGATCTCGCATGAACTAACCCCCGGATGGCAACAAACACTTGGAGGACGCCTCAGCCCGGTTACCGTGTCGGACGGCAAACTTGTTGTCGCCCAGATCGATCAGCATATCGTCCACGCACTGGATGCCGAAAGCGGTCGAAAGCTTTGGTCGTTTACGGCGAGCGGGCGTGTGGACACGCCTCCCACCCTTCACGGAGGACTTGCCGTGTTTGGGTGTCGAGACGGCTGGACCTACTGCCTGCGAGCGTCGGACGGAGAGCTGGTCTGGCGAGCCTTGGGAGGACCGCGTGAGCGTCTTGTCGGAGCCTACGGCCAATTGGAATCTGCCTGGCCGATCCATGGATCGCTTCTGGTCTTGAACGACGCCGCCATCAACGATGGACAGCCCGTCGTATACGTGGCGGCCGGACGCAATTCATTCATGGATGACGGCATCTATTTCTCCTGCCTCGATCTCAGAACAGGTCGACGACTCAGTCACCACAGGCTCGCTGGACCGAACGACCCAGAAGGGAACCCCATGATACGGGAAACCTTCTACATGCGTGGCGTACGAGCGGATTTTCTGGTCGGTGACGGAAGATACATTTTCATGAGGGACACCGCACTGGATCTTTCCTGTCAGGAAGTTCCCAACCAGCCTGGACCACGCTTGATCAGTACCGGCGCATCCCTGATTGACGATACCTGGTTTCACAGAGATCGCTGGATGCTCGACAGTACGGCGGCATACAGTCCTCGCACCGAAGTAAACGGCGTCATCATGGTATTTGACAAGAAACACGCTTATACGGTCAGCGGCTACAGCGGCAAACGTACCGGCGAGTTTGATGCCGCGCAGGGGTATGACCTGAAATGCTTCGCATACACGCCACGCGAACAAAGTGCCGACCAAAAGAGAGACTTGTCGTTCAGCCAGAACACCCCGCCAGCGATTCAAGAAACACTTGTTTGGCGGAAGAAGACGCCGATGGCTGTCAAAGCGTTGGTTCATGTGAGAACTACAGCAACTTCGGAACCCAATCCGTTGTTGTTTGCTGCCGGCCCCGTCACGCTTGGAAAGTCTGTGCAAGAAGTTGCGCAGGCGCTCACCGGCAAAAGCAAAGGAACGCTGTGGACCATTTCAGGATCGAACGGAGAAAAACTGGCCGAGTACGAACTGAATGTCCCGCCCGTGTTTGATGGCATGGCCGCCGCCAACGGCAAACTGTACCTATCACTGTCGGACGGAACGGTTATCTGCATGCAGAACGAACAGCCCCGTGGGGCCAAATAATGACCGCTAAAGAAATAGTCCTGCCCCCCATTGGGAGGCGATCTTGGTAAGTCGGGACACGTTTGCCAGCACTGTCAGATCGTCCCGAGAAACGTTCCCGGCGATAGCTGCGTCGGGAACGCACGCCCGCTTAGCCGCACATGAGAATGGCCAGGACGGCGAACAGTAGGCTTCCCGCGACCAGGCAGAGACCTCCCAGAAGCCGTTTCCGCGGTCGCCGGGCCCAGATGTAGATACCGGTGATGACCCACAGCACCGTGCAGATCGTTACGGCGTCAACGACTATCCCCCAGATCAGCCAGGGCAGGTTGGCGATACGGGGCTTGAAGTATCCGTGCTGGAAGTGCAGGGCATTGACGAACGAATAGAAAGTGACCGGCTGCTGTTTCTGCACGATCAGCCGAGACTGCTCACGCTTCCAGATGATTCGGTAGAAGCCGGTGGCTGAGTTGCGGTGGATTACCAGTTGGCCCGGGTCGTTGCCCACGACGCTATGGGCCCCGTCCAGGTCCAGGTGTTCCAGTATCGTCTGGGCCTGGTCCTCCGAATCCCGTGGAAACGCGGGGCCGGGATCGAAGTCGATCTCCCGCGAAGCCTCCCATTTGGGCTGGATCTCGTCACCAAACCACTCCTTGTGATGTATGAGGAACGCACTGATCGCGTAGATCATCATCCAGGGCACGAGAAACATGCTGGTATACAGATGAAGGGCTCTCATCAGACGATCGAATCGGGCCAACCGGTTCTTTGCCATGCCCGAATGCGATCTCCGGACCGAGGCGTCCTTTTCGGATTGGTACCGGGCGTTGCTGGTGGAAATGCGCGAGGAGAACATCGGTCCCCGTCCCAACCGAATCAATCCCCGCGTGATCAATCGCAAGATGTCCCGCTGGCCCAAAAAACGCCCGAAGCATCGCGGACAACCGCCGTTGACGAAAACCTTTGTAGAATCGATAGTTATGAAAACTTGAACGGTATTGCGTTTAAGCCCGACTCCCCGAGCCTCACCACCGGCAAGCCTGCCACTTGCTCCAGTCACCTCGCCGGCTATCCCCCGGAGCTGGCCAACGACGGCCGGCGGGGCGACACCCGCCGTCACTGGGCCGCCGACGCCGGCGCGCTGGACGACTCGAAAACGTGGTGGCAAGTCGATCTGGAGGAGTCCACGACGGTGGGGCGTGTCGTAGTCGTCGG
>JABMRP010000179.1 GCA_013202535.1 Planctomycetota bacterium | reverse complement strand
TTGCTTGCAAGCAGTGCCGCGGAGTTGAAATGAAAACCCAAGAACAAGCACTGCTTGCAAGCAAGCAGTGGCACACGTTTTCGTTTGTGTCGGATTTCTCAACGGTCTGCGAGGAATCCTTGCACACAGTCGTTGTCGGCGTCAAGACGAATCGCCCTAGGGAGAAGCGCCGGATCCTGCTAGAATCCGCCGCCGACCTGAGACTCCGGCCTTGGAACCCGTCTGGGGAGGTACGGATATGCCGGGACGATAGCATTGACAGCACTCGGCGCGGCGCGACCGAGCCCCAGCGGCCCGGGCGCGTGTGGCGGGACTTGGAGAACCACGGGAAGGAACCCATGACAGTGCTCCTGCGATTTGGGCTCTTGCGAATCGGGCTCTTGCGATTCGTCGCGGCGGCCGGCCTGATGGCCGTAGCCGTCTCGGCGGTGGTCCCCTGGGCCGTGGCGCAGGATACCCGACGGGATGGTCCGTCCGACCCGCGATATCGCACCGGGGCGTCTTACGTCCAGGATCAGTCGAGATGGTCCCCGCGACCGCTTGAGACTCGCCAGCCCTTGCCACCGCCTTCGAGCCCATCGGGCGGCTATCCGTCGGAAGATTACCGGCACGACCCTCGCCGCGTGGCTCCCGCGCAATATCCCCCGGCCCAACAGTACTTCGCCGAACAAAGATACCGGACCCAACCGCAGTACCGCACCGCCGAACCACCGCGAGTGGCACAGCGGGGAGACGGATTTCGGCCCGATTCCACGTATCCGCCACCGAACAGTCCGCAGTACGTACCCCCTGGCTCGGCGCCTGCGCAACCCAACGAAACGGGCCGAGGGCCGTACTCGCCTCCCGGTTTGCCGCTGCCGCGGCCGTTTCCCCCGTCGGGGCAACGAGGCCAGCCGTTGACTCCACCCGATCAGGTGTCGCCCAACCCCGGCCCGATCGCGCCGCAACGACCGATCGTGCCGCTAAGACCGCCAACCACCCCCCCCTATCCCGCGGGCCCCAACCCGACCGGTCAGGCTCGACCCGACGGTCAGACGTATCCGCCGCGACAACCGGCCGCCGGCTCGGGGCAGCCGGATGTGATCGTCCCCGCGCCGCGTGTCCCTTTCGTGCTCAACCCGCAACAACAAGCCGACGTGGACAACGTGCTGGTGGCATGGGAGCGAGCCAGCGAGAAAACCAAGACGTTCAAATGTAGTTTCACCCGATGGAAGTACGACGTCGTCTTCCAGCCCGATCAGAAGCCGGTCGCCGAGGATCACGGGGTTCTGAAATTCGCCGCGCCGGACAAGGGGCTTTACGAAGTGAGCGGCGATCGGCCGGAGAAATGGATCTGCAACGGATCGGCGATCTACCAGTTCGACTACACCACCAAAACGCTTCGCGAACACCAACTTCCGCCGGAACTGCAGGGCAAGGCGATTGCCGACGGACCGCTGCCGTTCATCTTCGGTGCCAAGGCGGACAAACTCCGGCAGCGGTACTTCATCCGGTTGGCCACGCCGGCCGACGTTGCCCGGGATCAGATCTGGTTGGAGGCCTATCCCCGATTTCAGCAAGACGCGGCCGAATACCAACGGGCGGTGCTCATTCTGACTCGCAGCAGTCTGCAACCGTACGCCATCCAGCTTTTCTCGCCGGGCGGTAAGGAGTGGGTCACCCACGTGTTCACCGGTCAGAAGACCAACGATCTGCTGAGCAGCATTTTCGGGGACGATTTTTGGCATCCTCGCGCGCCGTCTGGCTGGCGCCGCGACGTGGTGTCGTCTCCGACGCCCAGTAATCCGCAAACGCCGCAGGTACCGCGTTCCGCCCAACTTTCTCCGCCGGCGACTGCACCCCGTCGATGATAGGGGCTGCCAGGTCGGTCTGGTTCACGTGCTCTGCACGGAAGCGAGGCCTGTCTTTTTCGTCTTCCGGGACGAAATTCCCTCACCAGCGGGGCGTTTTCGACCCGAGTTCAAAGCGATTTAGGAATTCTTGGGGCGGGGGGGTAAATTTGCTTGCTTTCCTGGCGACTGATAGGTATCGTCAAACTTGCGGTGTTTGAGTTCGCCCCCGGCTTGCGCAGGGGCTTGAAGCGGTACGGTCGCGGTTGCTCGTTCGACAAACGTGGGCAATTACCAAAAGGAGAAGCAAAATGTCACGTACCACAGTCATCTTGAGTGTTGCGTTCATGGCGGTGCTGGCATGGCTCGTTCCAGCCGATGCGCACGCAGCGCCTATCAGCGTCGGCACGGTGATCGGCGTGGACATCGGCAACACCAACGGCAGCGTGTCAAACTACAATCTTCTCGACTCAATTCCCGATACGATCGCCGCCGGCTCGGTGATCGACACCTCCAGCGTCACGGTCGACAACTTGAGTCTGAATCTTACGGCTACCGGAAGCGGCGGATGGGCCGGCGGCGCAGGTAGCACGGCGCCGTCGTTCCCCGACGCAAACGTCAGGAACGACTTCAGGTGGGCAGGCGGAACCGGAGCGGGGATCGCGTTGACCATCAGCGGCCTGGACAACAGCCTGTACTACAACTGGGTCTCCACCTCGTCACATACTTCGACGGGCAGAAATAACCGGATGACGCTCACGGGCCTCGTGGGTGGCTTGCAGTCCCAGGACTCGGCGCGCACCCCGACGTCCGAGCATCGGTTCTACGCGATCCAACCCACGGCGGGCACAATCACGGCGACCGTGACCGAGACCCTTGCAAACAACCCCATCTTCAACGGCGTGAAGCTGACCGCGGTGGACGCTCCGAAACCGATTGGCGTGGGGACTGTGATCGGCGTGGACTTCGGTACCGTCAACGGCGGCGGGGTGAACTACAACCTCTTTCCCGGCAACGGCGCAATTGCCGCCGGCTCGGTCATCGATACGTCCGGCGTCGTGGTTCAGGGTGCCAGTCTCACGCTCACCGGCGGCCAGTTCTTTAACGGCAATGGCCCCAGCACGGCGCCGTCGTTCCCGGACGAAGTCAGGCGCGACTTCACAGGCGCCAGTGGAGGTAACGGGGTCGTTTTCACCCTCAGCGGCCTGGACCCCAATTACCTCTACGACTGGGTTTCCACGTCATCCCATGGCACCGGGACCCGGATTAATCGCGTGACGCTGTCGGGCCTCGTGGGTGGCGACCAGTTCCTCGACGACCCGCGCAGCCCAACTTCCGAGCATAACTTCACGGGCATCCAGCCGACCGCCGCAGGTGTGATTACCGCCACCGTAACGGACATCGGGGCCGGCAATCCAATCCTCAACGGCGTGCAACTCGTGGCGACCGAGGCTGTTGTTCCGGAGCCGTCGAGCTTCGTGCTGGCCGGTTTGGGGTTGTTGTCGCTGGTGGTGTTCGGCCGGCGGCGGCGCCGATTGAAGTGAAAGGAATCAATTTACTGCGTGGTCCCGCTCCCCGGGGACGGGCCTGCCGAGTCTTGACGGCCGGGATCCACCTCGGCCGGCAGAGATGTTTTGAGACGCAGTGCGCGAAGGAGAGCCGATGCAACTGAAAGAGCGTCGCGGATTCACATTGGTTGAGTTGCTGGTGGTGATCGCCATCATCGGCATCCTCATCGGGCTGCTGCTGCCGGCGGTACAGGCGGTGCGCGCGGCGGCGCGGCGGATGCAGTGTAGCAACAACCTCAAGCAGATCGGGTTGGCGATGCACAACTACCATTCGGCGCAGCAGTCCTTCCCGCCGGGGCAGTACGTGTATATCGACGCCCATGCTCCCGACGGGTGGTTGCGATACTCTTGGTATCCGGGCATCCTCGCCTTCGTGGAGCAACAAGCCTTGTACGACGTCTACCAAAAGCACTTCGAGGACAGGCCCAGCAGCACCTATTCCTACCAGTTGCAGCCAGAAAAAAGGGCCGTCGTATCCACCTTCATCTGCCCTTCCGACCCCGCGAATCCCAAGACGGATAACGGCGCCGCAACCACCAATCAGCAGGGTTTTCACGGTAACTATGTGGGCAACGGCGGAAACACGTTCTTCAATCACGGTGGGCCGGCATCGAGCATGGACATCAACGGGCTGTTTCCCGTGCTCCGGCCGGTGCGGATTTCCGACATCACCGACGGCACCAGCAACACGCTGATGTTCAGTGAGATCATCCTGGTCGAAGATGGGGCCATCGGTTCCGAGAAACAGGATGTCCGCGGGAGGTATTTGAATTCGCGCCACGCCGGCGCGCATTTCAGCACGCTCTATGGCCCCAACACCTCCCAACCCGACCGGTTCAATTACTGCACCAGCACCCTTCGCGCGCCCTGCACGCAAACGGGAACGGATGTGGTGGTCTCCGCGCGGAGTCATCATTCCGGCGGTGTTTCAGCGATGATGGGTGACGGTTCGGGACGGTTTATCACCGACAGCATCAACGCCACCGTGTATCATGCCATGGGTTCGCGCGCCGGTGGAGAGGTGGTATCTGAATGAGAGAAGCACGGGCTATGCCGAGAGAAACAATGACGCGATCCGGATACCGGCCAGCGGCGGTTGTGGGAGCTTTGGCGATCCTCACCGGGACGATCCTCACCGGGTGTGGAGGTGAAGAAGTCCGCCACCTGATTTCCGGCACCGTAAACTACGACGGGAAGCCGGTGGAAATGGGAACCATCAGTTTCGACCCCGGCGGTCCGGACCTTATGCCGGACGGAGCCGCGATCGTGGACGGGCGGTACGAGTGTGAGGTGCGCCCGGGGAAGATGACGGTACGGATCACCGGCTCCCGGAAGCGGCCGCCCGTTCCCGGCGACCCGGACGTTTTCTACGAAGATTACATCCCGGCACGGCACAACACGAATTCCACCCGGACGGTGGAAATCAGCGGCACGGACACGATGGACTTCAACTTGACGGCTCCATAGCACCTTTCCCTTTTTTCCTCTCAGTTACCCGATAGTCCGCAATCGACGCAGACACCGCGTTCCCTCCAGCTTACCTCCGCCGGCAACAGCGTCCCGTCGATGGTAGGGGCTGCTGGATCGATGTAGCTGGAGTCGTGAGACTTCGGGGGATACCAAATCGCTCGAATTCTCACGAATCCGGCTTCCAGAATCCTAACGGCGTTGCCCCCCCCACCCCGCTGCTGCCGGGGGGATGTGTGTGGACCTGAATTGACGCGCCCGATTCACCCCATATAATCGATAGGCAAGCGAATACAGTGGATAGGTAGGCGAAAACTCTCTACCGGCCGTATCGTCTATCTCGCTGTCGGCCTTTTGCCTGGTTCTATGTGGTGAATCCATGAAGACTCGGTTCGGCACGATCTGCCCGCCGTTGCGGACTCGCCTTTTGGCGAAGTGCGCGATCGTTCTGATCGTCTGCGCGTGGTCCGCGCACCCGCGGGGCGCCGGCGCCCCGCCCGAGCCACCCCAAGCGGGCAACGAGCAAGGGCCCAACGCATCGCCGGCCGGCGGGGCGGACCTTCCCAAGGATGAGCCGCGTCGGGAGAATCCGATCGCCCGGTTGATTCGTGTTCCGCTGCCGATCGACGGCAGCACGTTTCCGCGGGTGCGGGGCGCGGTGCGTCGGGTCATTCTCGCCGCTCGAAAGGAGGGGCAGTGGCCGGTGTTCATTTTCCGGTTCGAGGTTGCCGAGGAGAGCAGCTTTGGCGCCGGCAGCCCGTTTGGCGGTTACTTGGATCTGGCCGATTTCATCTCCAGCGAGGAACTCAACGAAGCCACGACGGTGGCATTCGTACCGCAGTCGATCAAGGGGCATGCCGTGCTGGCCGTTTTGGCTTGCGAGCAGATCGTCATGGCCCCGGGCACGGAGATCGGCGAGGCGGGGATCGACGAGAAGGTGATCGGCCCGCAGGTGCGCGTTGCCTATCGCGAGATAGCAGCCCGCCGAAGGACCGTCCCTCCGGAAGTGGCCCTGGCATTGTTGGACCCGGCGATTGGGCTGGTTCGGGTCGAGACCGAACTGAGCACGCAGTTCGTCCATCCCGAGGACGTCGAGGCACTGAGGGAGACCCACTCGAAATGCGAGACGGAAGTCCTCATCGAACCCGGCAAACCGGGACGGCTGACGGCCGAACAGGCCCGCAAGCACGAATTCGTCTACTTGGGTACCAGCCGGCGCGACGTGGCCCGGGCGCTGGATCTGCCCGCCGAATCGATCGAGGAAGTGTTGGGCGGCCAGTGGAACGCGATCCAGGTGAACCTCAAAGGGCCGATCGACGCCACGAAAACCGATCGAATTCAACGTCTGATCAAGAACGAGACGCAGTTGAACGACGTCAACTTTGTTTGTCTCTGGATCGACAGCGCCGGCGGGTCGCCGACCGATAGCATGACGCTGGCCAACTATCTGGCCGTGGACGTCGATTCCAGTAGTGTGCGCACGGTGGCCTACATTCCCCGTCAGGCCCGGTCCGACGCGGCGCTGATCGCCATGGCGTGCGACCGGGTGATCATGCATCCGGAAGCCGTGCTGGGTGGGTCCGGAGAGCAGGTTCTCTCGCAAGAGAACATCGACGACGCGGTCTCGACAATTCGCGGAAACATTGCTCCCCGGAAGTCGCGCTCCTGGTCGTTGATGGCCGCGATGTTTCAGCCCGATCTGAAGGTCTATAAATGTACACAGATGAACCGGGTTGAGTACTTCTGCGACGAAGAGATCCAAGAACAGGCCGAGCCGGACAGGTGGACCAAGGGCGAACTGGTATCGCTGGACGGCAAGCCGTTTCAGGCCATCGGCGAGCGGGCTGCCGAATATCGGCTGGCCAGCGCGACGGTCGAAGATTTTGCCGCGTTCAAGCAGGAGTCCGATCTGAAGGAAGACCCGCGGTTGGTCGAGCCGGGCTGGGCCGACTTCCTCGTCGACGCGCTGGCCAACCCGGGCGTGGCCATTCCGCTGTTGATGAT
This sequence comes from Planctomycetota bacterium, assembly GCA_013202535.1. Classification (GTDB taxonomy): domain Bacteria; phylum Planctomycetota; class Planctomycetia; order Pirellulales; family Thermoguttaceae; genus JABMRP01. The sequence continues at coordinate 4,406 of JABMRP010000179.1, read as the reverse complement.
CGGCCTGTTTGCCATGTACGCCGAACTGCAGATGCCGGGGATCGGAATCGGCGGCTTTATCGCGGCGGTCTGCTTCCTGCTGTTCTTCTGGAGCCGTTACCTTGGGGGGACCGCTGGCTGGCTCGAGGCGACGTTGTTTGCCGCGGGAATGGTCTGCCTGGCGATCGAAGTGTTCGTGATACCCGGTTTCGGCATTTTCGGCCTCGGCGGAGCGGGCCTGGTGCTCGTTTCCGTAGTCCTTGCCAGCCAGACGTTCATCGTCCCCCACAACGATTATCAATTCGGACAATTCCAGCGGTCGCTGCTGATCTTGGCCGGAGCCGGCGTGGGGGTGTTCGTTGCCATTGTCATGCTCCATCGTTGGCTGCCGCACACACCGGTGCTGGGCCGCGTCATGCTCGATCCGCCCAGCGGAGAAGATCGGGATCGGATCGCGCACAACGAGGCCTTGGTCCATTTCGGCGATAAGATCGGCGCATTGGGGACCACCACCACGCCGCTCATTCCCGCGGGAAAGGCCCGGTTCGACGATGAATTGCTCGACGTCATCGCCGACGGCGAGATCATCCCCCGGGCGACGCCGGTCGAGATCGTCGAGGTGCATGGCAACCGCATCGTCGTACGAGCGACGCAAGAGAAAGCGTAGTCTTCGGCCTTTGAGAAGCTAACCACCCACGACACAACCGACACGGACGAATCCATGATGACCCCACTCGCCTGGGCGATCCTGCTGTTGATCTTCGGTTTGGGGCTAGGAGCCCTGGAGGTCGTTTTCCCTTCGGCCGGGTTGCTGGGAATCGGTTCGGCGGTGGCGATACTCTGCGCCATTATTCTGGCCTTTCAGCAAGGGCCGACGGCCGGATTCTCGGTGCTGGTCACTGCCGTGGTCGTGCTGCCGGTGCTGCTGGTCGTGGCCTTGAAATGGTGGCCCGAGACGGCCATTGGCCGCCGCGTGCTGCTGGGGATCCCGACCGACGAGGACACCCTGCCCGACACCCCTCGTCGCCGCACGCTGGAGAACCTGATCGGTCAGGTCGGCACGGCGAAGACCAAGATGTTGCCGGCCGGTGCGGCGGTGTTCGACGGCCAAACGATCGACGCGATTAGCGAAGGCGCGCCGATCGAGCCGGGGCAAACCATTCGCGTGGTCAACGTACGATCCAACCGCGTGGTCGTCCGCGCGGTGGACGAACCGCTTTCCCCTTCCACTCCCCTCTCGCCGGACGCCCCCCTCTCCCAGCCCATCGATTCGATCGCTTCCGATCCGTTCGACGAGCCGCCGGAGTAGCGGACCCGCACGAGTTTAGCCCGGGCACTCGTGCCCGGAGTTTGTAGCTACGTTCGCCAGAACGCGGGACGTGTCCGAGGGTTACGACCACGTTCTGGCGAACGTAGCTACGACAGTGTGTCACGCAATTCCCAGGGCGATGAATAATCCGGGCTAAACGACTTACACGGAGATGCCAGCCCCATGTCCATCCTCACCACCACGCTCGTCGCCCTACTTCTTTCGACCGATCCGGCCGGAGATGCGGGCCGGTACTTTACGATCACCGTTGTCGACGAGCAGACCGGGCGCGGCGTGCCGTTGGTCGAGTTGCGTACGGTCAATCACGTGCGGTATCTCACCGACAGCAACGGCATCGTTGCGTTTCATGAGCCGGGGCTGATGGGCCGGAAGGTCTTCTTCCATGTCACCAGCCACGGGTACGAGTTCCCCCAGGACGGATTCGGAAATCGGGGCAAAGCGGTTGAAGTTGTCGCGGGAGGCCATGCCACGCTGCCGATCAAGCGGCTCAACATTGCCCAGCGGCTCTATCGGGTGACCGGGCAGGGCATTTACCGCGATAGTGTGTTGGTCGGGCGCAAGGTACCGATCGAGCAGCCCGTGCTGGCCGGCATGGTGCTGGGTTCCGATAGCGTGGTCAACGCCGTTTTCCGGGGCCGGATCTATTGGTTCTGGGGCGATACGAACCGGCCCGGCTATCCGCTGGGCAACTTTCACGTACCCGGGGCGACTTCGCTGCTGCCCCAAGACGGCGGACTGGACCCGCGGCTTGGAGTCGACCTGCATTACTTCCTCGACCCCCGAGGGTTCGCCAAGGAAACGGCCCGAATGCCCGGTCAGGGGCCGACGTGGATCTCCGGCCTGGTGGTTCTCGGCGATGCGGAAGACGACCAGCGGATGTTTGCCGGATATGTCAAAGTGCGGAATTTTCTCGACGTGTACCAGCGCGGGCTGGTCGAGTTCGATCCGGCGACGAACCGGTTCGAGAAAGTCGTCGAGTTCGACATGGACGCTCCCGTGTGTCCCAGCGGGCATCCTTTTCTCCACACGGTCGACGGCCGCCCGTACGTCTACTTCGCCGATCCGTTTCCGCTGGTCCGTGTTCCGGCCAAGCCGGACGACTTGAAGAATCTGGCGGCTTACGAGTCCTACACGTGTCTCCGCGAGGGCTCGCGGCTCGACCCGCCGCAACTCGACCGCGACGACGACGGCACGTTGCGTTATGCCTGGAAGAAAAACACCCCGCCGCTTGACTGGAAAGAACAGGCCAAGCTGATCAAGACGGGTCGACTGAAAGAGGAAGAGGTGCGGCATCGCCTGCGCGACGCGCGGTCCGGCAAACCGGTGGCGGCCCATCGGGGGTCGGTCTACTGGAACGACTACCGACGGCGGTTCATCATGATCGCCACCGAGACGGGCGGCACCTCGCCGCTGGGCGAAGTCTGGTACGCCGAAGCCCGGTCGCCGGAGGGACCGTGGTCGCCGGCGGTGAAGATCGCCGGCCACGATCGATACAGCTTCTACAATCCGAAGCAACATCCAATGTTCGACCGGCAAGGCGGCCGGATCATCTACTTCGAGGGCACGTACACCACGACCTTCTCCGGCAACCCGGTCAAAACACCCCGCTACGACTACAACCAGATCATGTACCAGCTCGATCTGGCCGACCCCCGGCTCGGTCTGCCGCCGCCGTGATCGGAAAACAGCCGCGCGGCTCGGGTGCTTGTGCCCGGGACAAGACTTACTTGCCGGCGATTAGCGATTGGTCATTGGCCGTCAGCCATTCGTGCATGCCACGGCCTCTTCGGCCGGCGACTCGGTGGGTTGATCTTCATCGGCCTCGAACGCGTCGGGCTCGATCACGCGCATCTGTTGCCATCGGCCTTGCAGGAAACGGAGCCAGTAGACCACGCCCAGCGAGCTGATCCAGGCGGTGATGACCACCCAACACCAGATCAGCCCCAGGTCGAAGTAGCGGATGCCGATCCAGCCGGCGACGACCGGCATCGGCGACATGACCATGGTCGTGCCGAGGATGAATCGCGTATCGCCGGCCCCTTTGAGCGCGCTGCAGAAGATCAGGTTCATGGCGTCGAACAGGCAGTAGGCGGCCACGAAGCGCAGCAGCACCACGGTCACGTTGCGGAGATGGGCAAATTCTTCCGGATCGCTGCCCGCGGCGTAACCCCAAAGGAAGAAGTCGGGCACGGCGACGTACAACAGGGCCATGGCGCCCATGTAGGCGGTGGCCAGTTGGAACGACGTCCAAGTAGCCCGCCGGGCCAGACGTACGTGTCCCCGGCCGAGTTGCTGGCCGACCATCGTGGTCACGGCGATCCCCATTCCCAGCATGGGGATGAAGGCCACGTTGTTGACGTTGAAGGCCAGCGTGGTGGCCACCATGGCCTCCCGTCCCAACCGCCCGACGAGGATAATAAAGATCGTCGCGGCCGACATCTCGACGAGCAATTGCAGGCCGTTGGGGCCGCCGTAGCGCAACAGCCGGCGCATCAGTTGCCCGTCGAAACGTCTTCCCGCGGCCAGTTGGTACTTCTGGCTCAGCCCGGGCCGGGCCATGAATCGCCAGTAGAGCAACACCTTGGACCATTGGGCCACGACGGTCCCCAGGGCCGCGCCGGCGATGCCCAACTCGGGCATCCCGCAGTTGCCGAAGATCCAGAGATAGTTCAACACGATGTTCAGCAGCATGGCCGTGACGTCGACGACCATCACCACCCGCGTTTCGCCGCGTCCGCTGAAAAACGTGGACAGGGCGGTGGCGATGATCCCTCCGCCGGCACCGAGGGTGAGTACCTGAAAGTAGATGACTTCCAGCCGGGCAATCCGCGGGTCGTGTCCGGCCCAGCCGAACAGCACCGGCGCCAGGGGAATGGTCAGCAGAAACAGCGGCGCGGCGATCACGGCCACGCGCACGCCCTGCCCCACGGCCAAACCGATGCGCTCGGGCCGGCCGGCCCCCTTGTACTGGGCCACGAACGTGTTGACGTAGGCGACCAGTCCCAAGGGAAAACAGACCAGCGTGAAGTGCAACATACCGGCCGGCATGGCCGCCGCCACGGCGTCGGTCGAGTACCAGAGGAGGAACATCCGGTCG
>JABMRP010000178.1 GCA_013202535.1 Planctomycetota bacterium | reverse complement strand
TTGTCGCGGTGCCGCCGCCAGCGACTCGAAGGCATAGCATCGCCCGTCGCCGCCACCGTAAAATATCAAGCCCCGGTCGCCAACCACGCCGGCGGAGAACGAGGACCACTGTCCTTTGAGCAAGTTCTCGGCGATCGACGTGTCATCCGTGGCCACCAGCCGCCCGGTTTCCTTCTCGAAGACAGCCACGTTCGGGCAATCCGGCGAGACGGTCCGGTAGACGTCCGGGTCGTCGACAATGATGCGTCCTCTCTTGGATCCGGCCTCATTGGTGTAGACGAACATCTTATGTCGCCTCTCTCCCAACGGATCGATGCCGTTGGACGTGGGCACATAGAGCAGACTGCCGTCGATGACACACGACCCGCAATGGACATCCGCCGGTTCGGTCTTAAACCTCTCCTTCATGTCAAACGTCCACAAGACCTTTGCCTTTCGGCTTTCGGGGCCGTCCGGTTCTCCATGGACATCCAGACACATCACCACGCACCCCTGATTGACAACGTACAGACGATCCTCCTGGACGACGGGCGCCGAACAGATTCCGAAGTGGTGTACCGCGGGGCCGCCCTGCCATTTCCAGAGGAGCTTCCCCGTCTTCTCGTCCAGGCAGGCGATGCTTCCCCCCGGGTTTTCATAACCGCAAAGAAAGACCTTGCCGCCGGCGATCACGGGCGTGGAGTAAGTGCTCTGACAGGCCTTGCGGGCCCACCGCACGTTGGTGGCGGTCTCCATCTTGATGGTGCCGGTCTTTGTATCCTTCGCCCCGGGCACAAAAGACTCGGGCAATGCTGTTTCGTCGGCCGCCATATTCTTGCTGCCGGTTCCACCCCATTGCGGCCAATCCGCGGCGATTGCCTCGGGCGAGAGGAGTAGCACGACGACGGCAATCGTGCCCCACGTCCGGCACCGCATGAGCCGTGGTGATTCCAACGCGGCCATGGCGACCGGTCTCATCCCGAGCTTTCTCATCGCATCTCCCTTATACATCTGGTCTACTCAGCCAATCCCCGACATGGTCAGTGTACTCGCGACCGGCCGACTGTCAAAACCGTTCCCGTTGACGGCACGCGGAATCCGCCGCACCCCCCCACTAGATGAAGTACGGGCGAGGCTGCGTTTGTGTCGCGGGAGAGGCATTCCCTGGCGGCTTCGAGTACAATCGCTGGTGTTCTGTGTTGTTTGAGTGCAGTGGTCCCGCAAACTCGGAAGGACGTATCTATGTATCACGCCAATCTGCTCCGCTTCACCGCGAAGTCGTTCTTCGCGCACACCATGCGATGGGCCGTCTCACTGGCCGCGATTCTTGCCATGGCTTGTCCAGCCGCTGCGGCCCCAGCAAAACGGCCCAACATCCTCTTCGTCTTTTGCGACGACCACGCTTACCAATCGATCAGCGCCTACCAATCGGTCAGCCCCTACGGCCTCAAGCTGAACGAAACGCCCAACATCGACCGGCTTGCCCGGGAGGGCATGCGGTTCGACAATTGTTACGTGACCAACTCGATCTGCGGCCCCTGTCGGGCGGTCATTCAGACGGGCAAGTACAGCCACTTAAACGGTTTCTACTGCAACGGAAACCGCTTCAACGGCGACCAGCAAACCTTCCCCAAGCTCCTGCAAAAGGCCGGCTACCAGACGGCCATTGTCGGCAAATGGCACTTGGCGACCGAGCCGCAGGGCTACGACTATTCGGAAGTCCTCATCGGTCAGGGACCGTACTACAATCCCCCGATGATTAAGAACGGCCAGCGCGCTTCACACACGGGCTATACGACCAACATCATCACCGACCTCGCCCTGGACTGGCTCAAAGATCAGCGCGATCCGGACCGGCCGTTCATGCTCATGTTCCAGCACAAGGCGCCGCACCGCAATTGGCAGCCGGGTCCACAGTGGCTCAACAAATACGACGACGTGACGATTCCCGAACCGGACACGCTGTTCGACGACTACAAGGGACGCGGCACGGCGGCCAAGACGCAGGACATGTCGATCGCCCGGACGATGAACCCCAACGACCTGAAACTGACCCCGCCGCGAGGCCTAACCCCCGAGCAAGCGGCCGCCTGGAACAAAGCATACGGCCCGAAGAACGAGGCCTTTGCCAAGGCCAACTTGCAGGGCAAGGACCTCGTCCGCTGGAAATACCAGCGATACATGAAAGACTACCTCCGCTGCATCGCGGCCGTGGACGACAACCTGGGGCGTGTGCTGAAGTACCTGGACGATACCGGGTTGGCCGAAAACACCGTGGTCATCTACAGCTCGGACCAGGGTTTCTACCTGGGCGAACACAACTGGTTCGACAAGCGGTGGATGTACGAGGAATCGCTGCGAACGCCGCTGATCGTGCGTTGGCCGGGCGTCGTTAAGCCGGGAAGCACGAACAAGGATATCGTCTCGAACGTGGATTTTGCCGAGACGTTCCTGGATCTCGTCGGCGCGAAAGTTCCCGACGACATGCAGGGGCGCAGCTTCGTGCCGATCCTACAAGGCAACACGCCGGACGACTGGCGGAAGACGTTTTACTATCACTATTACGAGTTTCCCGGGGCGCATAGCGTGCGGCGGCACTACGGCGTGGCCGACGGCCGCTACAAGCTGATTCACTTCTACCCCAATACGTCGGATGCGTCGCCGATCGACGAGTGGGAAATGTACGATCTGGAATCCGATCCCAAGGAACTGAAGAGTGTCTTCGGCGAGCCCAAATACGCCGAGGTGCAAGGCCGTTTGGAGGCCGAACTGAAGCGCCTGCGGCGCGAGCTAAAGGTCCCCGATCCCGATCCGCCGGAAACGGTCCGCGGCCGCCGCCGGGTTGTGGTGCCGAAGAAGTAATAGACACCTGCCGAAATCCCGCCGGCTTGTCCGGCGGATTGTTTCCCAACGAATCCCGCCGGCTTGCCCGGCGGATTGTTTCCCAGCGAATCCCGCCGGCTTGCCCGGCGGAT
>JABMRP010000027.1 GCA_013202535.1 Planctomycetota bacterium | reverse complement strand
CCGGCCGACCGTCGTGTCGGTGGTTAGCTGCTTCAGGGGCAAGAAGGGCAACGGGTGGTGGGTGACGATCAGATCGGCCCGTTGCTCGATCGCCTCGGCCACGCTCTCAGGGGTGATCGTCAGGCAGGTCATCGCGCGGGAAACGTCCCGGCCCCGGTCGCCGACCAGCAGCCCGACGTTGTCCCACTCCTCGGCCAGTTCCAGTGGCGCGAAGGTTTTCAAGAACGCCTCGATCGCTTCCACTCGCTGCATGGCTATTTCTCTTCCTTGACAAATCCGAGTGGCGCGAAGGCTATTAAGAACGCCTCGATCGTTTCCACGCGTTGCATGGCTACTCTTCTTCCTTGGCCACGAACCGGTAGTTGAGGACGCGGGGCCGGAGGACGTTGATCTCCTCGGCCCGCATGAGGATCGTCTTGCCGATCAGTTCTTTGCCGTTGGGAAGCCGATAGATACGCGCGTCCTGCATGCGTCCGAGGCCCACAATCTGGGTCCTCTGGCGTTGGCGTCCGGGGGCAAACAGTTGGCATCGGAAAGAAACGCGAACATCGGCATGGTTTTGGAACCGCTGTTCGACTTCGAGTTCCCCCGCTTCGTTGAGCCGGGTTTGGAATTCGATGGAAACCTGGCCGAGCCCGACGTCCAAGTGCCGGTAGGCGCTAAACCGGTACGATCGCTCGGCCTCCATTTCGAAATCGATGCGTACTTTTTGGCGGCCGCTGCTGGCGTCGAAGGGGAGCACGATCTCCATCGGCAATTCGACGTCTTCGCCCATGGCCAGATTGAATTGAAACGCTTCCGGTTTCAGGTTCCAGGCGTCCGGCACGATCAGCCGCGCCGATCCGCCGACGCCCCGGTCGAAATGGTTCTGCAGTCGTAGGGCATTGGCATGTCGCATACCGAACACGCTGGGCATTTTCTCCGCGGCCAGCGAGCAGTCCATGCGCCATCGCGTTACCGGTAAACTGACTCCGGTCACGAAGGTCGGCAGCGGCCCGACCTGCAAGACCTGGCGTTGGTCGCGGTCGGGCCTCGATATGTCGCTCCCCCAGAGCGTCATCTGCTTGACTTCCGCGCCCAGGTAAAGCACTTCCTTGACCGGCCGGTTGTTCCAGACGACCATCACCACGCCGTCGGCCCGGGCGAAAATGCGGTTTTCACTTCCCTCGGGCATTTGGATCGATCCGATATAGTCGGCCCCGGAAAGACACAGCGCCGCGGTTCGCCAGGGGAGAAGGAGTTCGCCGGGCGTGCCGTCCGGTTGGAAAAGCCCGCTGTCGGGATCGAATGGATCGGGAATAAAGACGGCGTCGGCTCCGTGCATCTTGGCGGCCATCATTCGGGAAACCAGATCGGTGGCCCGAACGTCGGTCCCGTAGTCCTGCCGCGAAAGGGGCTTCAGCACGACCCATCGCTCGGCAGTGCCGCCGCCGGCGTGGCCCGTGGTGCCGACGGCCTGGAGATGACCGGCCAACTCCCGGTCGGTCAGCGGCGGGTCGACCGAAAGCGTCAGGAACCGCCAGGGGGGATTCTCACCTCCCTCGGGCAGTTCGGCCATCCAGTCCCATCCGATCCCCACCGTAACGTCTTGCCCGATCCGATCGAGTTGGGCTTTGACCAGGGCAATCTTCTTGGCGAGATTCGGATAGTCGACGAAGCTCGTGTCGTCGTCCAATCCCAGTTGCCACCAGCGCACTCGCGTTACCAACCGGGAAAACATCGGCTCCAGCGAGGGGTACCAGAGATCGGGCGCGGGGCCGAAAATCTGAGAGGCGTCGAGCGAATCGGGATCGCCCAAGTAACGGGCCACCTCCCGCGGCGGCGAGTTCAGCAGCCCCACCAGTTCGATTCCCTGGGTGGTGAGCCGTTCGATGAAGTCCATCAAACGCTCCACCTCCAATTCGCTCTTCTCTTCGTCGTACCAAAGCGGGTACTTGATCCGGCTGACTCCCATCTGGCCGATTAACTGATTCAGCACGCGATAGGCCAGCGGCTTGTCGCCCCGCGGCAGGCTCCAGCCGAACTCGTTTCCGGCCGGACCGTGCTCGGTGCGGATCACCGCCAACGTGACCTCGCGACGGTGCGTCACGTCTTGGCTACCCTGCATTTCCGCTCGAACCCGATAAAAACCGCACTGCGAAATCGGCGGACTCCAACTGACCGACCCGACCAGACCGGTCGGTTCGTCGGGATCGAGGGAGAGCATCGTCCGCCCACCAATGATTTTTCCGTCGAGGCGCCGCTCGACTTGGGCGAGTTGCCGTCCGTGAACGTCTTCCAGGATGAACGTCACCGGGGGATCTTGCTCGACAAACCCCGACGCCTTGCAGAAGACCTTGATCTCCGCCGGGTTGGTGAAAACGTTGTGAACGCTGTTGGCCTCCAAGGCCATACGGGGCAATCGGCCCAACCACACGTCGCTAAACAGCGCCGAGCCTTTCAAGTCGGCCCGCTCGCCGGGCTCCAGATGCAAACCGATGACCGCGAAGCGAACTTCCTCGCTCGCCGGATCGATCGGCCCCAAGCGGAGCTTCGTCCAACCGCCCGTGTCCCGGATCTTCTCCGAAACGTACGCCTCCACCCAACGACGCTCTTTGTCCAGAAAAGTGATCGACACAAAGGCCGTGTCGCGCTGCAAGCCCTCGGTGCGAACGTACGCCTCCAACACGTAGCTGAACAACGAGGCCACGGCGATCGGAGGGCTGTAGGCAGTCGCTCCCCCACCGTCCAGGTCGATACGCAGGGAACGCTGGTTGGCCGGCGACATCTCCTCGGCGATGCCAATCTTCACGTAATGGGGAAAACCGGGCCCACGCCGTCGCGTCCAACCGTCGGGCCAGCCGTCGAAATTCTCGTCGCTGGTCTCGTCGAAGGAGCAATGAAAGCCCTGGATCGCTTCCGGGTAGCGCTGCCCGATAGGCGCGTCTGGACCGATCGCTACAATCAGTAGAGGTACGAGAATGTTCATCATCCGCCCAAATCCACGACGACCTTGAAGTCCACGCGCAGTACGTCACTGAGAGTATCGGCCACTTAAATTACCCACTCTACCGCAATGACCCGAAGCCCTACGACCCGAAGGAATTGCTTGTGCCGGAACTGAAAATCAGCTTGTCCTTGCCTTCCGTCGGGCTTGGTCTGAAGAAATCGCTGCCGATAGCATCCCAATGGGGGGTGTCGGCCGTGGAGCTTGACGGACGCGGGGAAATCGGTCCCGGACGCATTTCACAGACCGGGCTGCGGCAACTGCGGAAAATGATCGACGATTACCGCTTGCGCGTTTCGGGTATTTGGCTGCAAACTCGGGGGACTTACTACGACCACGAAGGACTCGACCGGCGAATCGACGCGACCAAGAAGATCATGGAAACGGCCAACTCGCTGGGCGCCCGAGTGGTTGTCCTTCCCATCGGCCGCATTCCCCAGGATGCCGACTCGCCGGCGCGGAGGCTGCTGGTCGAGGTGCTTACCGACCTGGGTCGTCACGGACATCGAGTCGGGGCCATGCTGGCGGCCGAGACGGGCTCCTCAAGTGGCGACGAACTTGGCACCCTGCTCGACGAACTGCCCGAGGCAACGCTCGGCGTGGATCTCAATCCGGGCAACTTGATCCGTCACGGTTTCTCTCCCACGGAAGCGGTGGACCGGCTGGGCAACGCGATCCTCTCGATCCACGCCACCGACGCCATCGGAGACCGGGCCGACGGCCGATCCGGTTTCACGCGGTTGGGCGAGGGCGACGCCGATTATCCCGCCCTGCTCGGCGCGCTACACCAGCACGACTATCGGGGCCACGTCACGCTGGTCGCCCGTGAAGGGGAGCCGATCGCAGCCGATCTCGACCACGCGATGGCGTTTCTGAGGCGATTCTGAGTTTAGCCCGGGCACTTGTGCCCGGAGTTTCGAGTCGCGATCACCCCTTTCTCCCTGCCGACGCCGGGCACCCCGCCGAAGTTCCCACCGAAGTCTCCAAGATCGATCCACGCCGGGCGAAATACTCTCTAGGCGGATCGTTGAAATCCAGCGGGACGGGGAAATCCCCGGCGGACCACATTTCGGGAGGATCGTGTGATGATCAAGAAACTGATAGTTGGCGGCGGGTTGGTTTTGTTGCTGGCCATGGTCGTGGTGGGACGGGATTTGGGTAGCTACGTGAAGACGACCGCCGACTGCGTGGGCGACGCCTTTCAGGAAAGCGTACCCATCGAATTCCAGGTCGAACGGGCCAAACGCATGATCCGGGATCTCGATCCGGAAGTGCGCAAGGCGATGCATCTGATCGCCAAGGAAGAGGTCGAGTTGGAGAACCTCCAGAAGCGAATCGACCGATCGAAGACCGGGTTGGCCAAGGACAAATCCCAACTCATGCGACTCCAGAGCGACCTGGCCACCGGCGAAAGCGTCCTTCGGTACGCCAACTGTGACTACACGGCCGGGGAGGTGGAAACGGATCTGGCAAACCGGTTCGAGCGATACAAGACGGCCGACGCCACGCGCCGCAGTTTGGAGGAAATTCGCCAGGCGCGGGAGACGCGATTAGACGCCGCTCGACACAAACTCGACGGCATGTTGGTGTCCAAGCGACAACTGGAGGTCGAGGTCGAGAACCTCGAAGCCCAGTTGCAGATGGTCGGGGCGGCCCAGGCGACCGCCGAGGTGAATATCGACGACAGCCGCCTGGGGCGCATTCGAGAACTGGTCGGCGATCTGCGCACCCGGCTCGAAGTGCAAGTGCGCCTGGCCGAGAATCAAGGCAGCGTCCGCGGAGAGATCCCCCTGGACGAGCCGGCGGTCGGCAATGTGGCCGAAGACGTGGCGGCCTACTTCGCCGGCGAAACCAAGGACGCCGAACTGGCCGTCAACGAATGATACGAGATGACTCCCCCCTGGCCGTGAACCCCCCGGCGTGCGAGAATGTACGTTTTGGAAAATCCTCCCGGGAAGACCCGCGCCATGAACGACGGACCGGAGACCCCAGGCGACCGGTTTCTGATGTGGATCGACTTGGTGGGTGGCTATCGGGTCTGTCTGGGCAATGAAGTGACCTTGGGACAGCCCGGGGCACCGGAGACGGTCGACATACCGATTTTCGGCGATCTCTCCAACCGTCACGCCCGTATCCGGCGCGACGGCGAATGTTACCTGATCGAGGCGATCCGGTCGGTTCGGATCGATGGCCGGCCGGTGCAAGGCGTTTCGGTGCTGGAGCGTGACTGCCTGATCGAGATGGGGGGGAGCGTGCGGCTGCGATTCCGATCCCCCCACCCGCTCAGCGCCACGGCCACGCTGGAATTTGTCAGCCATCACCAAACCCAACCATCGGTCGACGCCGTGGTCCTGATGGCCGAAGCGTGTGTCCTGGGGCCGCAGAAGAACAGCCACGTCGTTTGCCGCGATTGGACGGGAGAAGTCGTGCTGTACCGGCAATCCGGGCGGATTTACTGCCGCGCGGATGGTCCACTGGAAATCGACGGCGTGACCCACCCTGGCCGCGGTCCGTTGGCCAGGAATTCGCGGGTCGTCGGCCCGTGGTTTTCCTTGAGTGTAGAGGCGATCTAGCAGCCCGTCCGTGATACAATGGAACATGGCGCGCCGACGACTCCCCACATACGGTCGGGGAGCATGCGGCCGCCCAACGTGGACCGATGAAACCAGCGGTGCCTATCGTGGAACCGAAGCCCGACAATTCGCTACACCTCCGGCCAACCGATCCCGGGAGACCGGCCGTGGCCACCGGTCCGGCGG
>JABMRP010000002.1 GCA_013202535.1 Planctomycetota bacterium | reverse complement strand
GTGGAGAGCGGAGACGAGTTGTCGATCGAATACGCCACGCAGGCGCTGGGCGCATGGCTCGACACGTCGGCGGCCGGAGTACTGCTCAAACTGGCCAAGTCGGAAGGCGACTCGAAGTACGGCATCCGCGGCATGCGGGGCTATATCCGCCTGGCCCGGCAGTTTTCCAAGCCCGAGGAGCAACGAGCCCGGATCTGCCGCACGGCCCTGGCGACCGCCGCGCGCGATGCCGAGAAAGTGCTCGTCCTGGAGGTGCTCAAGCGGTATCCGAGCGTCGAGTCGCTGAAGATCGCCGTCGAGGTGGGCAAGACTCCCTCGCTGAAGAGCCAGGCCGCCGCGGCCGCGATCTTGATTGCCGAACAAGTCGGCGGCAAGCGAGCCGACGTGGCAGCGCTCTTGGCCCAGGTCGGTCAGGACCCGGTCGAAGTGGAGATCATCAAGGCCCAGTACGGGGCCGGCGAGAAGCAGAAGGACGTGACGGAGACGCTCCGCCGACACGTTGGCAAGCTCCCGATGATCGCGTTGCCCGCCTCGAAGTACAACACGGTCTTTGGCGGCGATCCGGCGCCGGGAACGCCTAAGCAGTTGAAGATTCAGTACCGGATCGACGGCAAGCCGGGCGAGGCGACGTTTGCGGAGAACGCCACGGTCCTGCTGCCGGTGCCGAAGTAAGTTTGCACGCAGATCTTCGAAATATTGACCCCAATGGGGTCGAGACAACAGAGTCCGATTTGTCCATGCCTGCCATGACCTATCTGGGTAAGCGCTCCGCGGTGGCGTGCCCCTAGAGATCGACTCGAATCGCGTTGGGAATGAATAATGAATGAGTAGTTCTGTTGAATCGTTGCGGATTGCGAGATACAATCACCGCTATCGAATGGAACGTCTTTGGGACGTAGCGTACCGAGCAAGAGATCTAGTCGGTTCGATGAATACTGGTGAGATTCTGATATGGATGGAAAACTAGACATAACTCTGCCTGAATCGACTTGGATGGTGGTGGCAAACGTTGTACGTCAGCACCTCTGGGGTGAAGGCTGCGAAGAGGATCGCAGTGGAACAAAGCACTTCAAACCGGGCGCGAAAGTGTACGTAGTTGGCGACTACCCGGGGATGTGTGAAACCGTCACAGTAATCGGCCAGAGTCGCCAAGGACAATACGTTACGGTATCATTGCCAGTATGGTATCTGACGAGATTCCGGGCAAAGGTGGTCTATAGCCCAGCAATAATCCGCAGGGCTGCAATCCATGCCTGTGAGAATCGAGGTGGTGGGAGCTTAATGAGCGAGAATGAAGTAAGTCAGGCTATAGATAAGTACAAGATGTGGATAGCAGAAGAGAAGAAGCGATACCGTTCCAAAGGTAAGCGGTGGGTTGTAGTCGAAGAATGAATACAGGGAAACCAAAATGCCACCCAGGGTGCGCTGCGCGACCCTGGGCTGTGTTGTACAACGCCTTCGGCGTATCGGTTCGGGATCTACACACCCATTACAGCGACAACACAAACTCGATCAAATCGTCCCGTTCCCCGTCGGTCAATTCGGCGTTGCTCGGCAGTCCGTGCTTGCCTTCGGTGAAGAGTTGACGGATCGTCGTGTAACGGCCGTCGTGCAGATAGGGAGCGGTGCGCCAGACCTCGACCAACGTGGGCGTGTCAAATCGCTCGCTTCGCTCCCGCGGACCGCGCGTGCCGACGTTGTGCATCTTCAAGTCGGTATACAGCGGCGCCGGATGGCAGCGATCACAATTGACTCGCGCGCCGTGAAACAGCGTCTTACCCCGCTCGGCCGACGCGCTGAGGCCCCCGGCGATCAGGCGCGGACTGGGCACCGGTGTAAGTGCCTTGAGATAGACGTCGATGGCGGCGGCTTCCTCCTCGGGCCGATCAGCAAACAGGATATGCGTCAGGCCCGAGCGCACGGCCACCTCGGCCGAGGCGCGAACGCCCTCGGCCATGACCGGCGGAGTTTGATGCGACAGGAGCATGCTTTTGGTGCTCTTCGGGTTGCCTGTGCTGTCGTTCATCAGGTCCCAACTCAGGCCGTCGGTACGGCCGTCGGGATGGCAACTGGCACAGCTTTGCCAGTGTTGGTAGCAGAGCGTCGCGTCGTGAAAGAGCAGTTCACCGCGTCGCCGGGTTGTTAGCACCGGAGTCGGTCCCAGGGCAATCGAACCGATGGCTTCCGGCTTTTGCGGATCGATCACGGCCACGGTGTCGGCGAAGTACTGTGCGGCATAGACTTTCGATCCGGCCACGGCCAGCCCGCGGGGTCCTTTGCCCGGCAGTTTGCACCGCCGCCAGCGCGTTTCCCCCAAGCTCACGTAAATCGGCCAGACGGCCATCATCGGCTGCATGGTGCGATGGGCGAACTCGCTGAACAGGTCCGAAGTGGCGATCACGGACAACTGGTGCGTACCGGTCAGGCTCACGCAAACCGATTTCCCATCGGCCGTGAACGCGACGTCCCAGGGATTTCCGGCCCCCAGAGCGCTTCGGTCCATGCCGATCGTGCTGATCACTTTTCGCTTCTGGACGTCGATGATGCTGACCACGTTGGTGTTGATCCAGCCCGTGTTGACCTGGAAGGGGATCTGCTCGAAGTTGGAAAGCAGGTGCGTGACCAACACGTGGCGTCCGTCCGGCGACACGCACAGGCCGCGCAACCCGTTGGCGCCGTGGGTCAGTTCGATTTCGCTCGTTTCGAGCGTCCGCGTATCGATGACCGTCACCACTGGCGTTACGTCGAGGCAAAGCACGCCGTACGTCGCGCCGTCGGTTCGTTTGTTCGGCAGATGATTGGCCACGAAGACCGCCAGACCGTCGGGCGTAATGCCCGCGGCGATCGGCTCGCGCACGGCGCGCACTCTTGCAATTTCCTTG
>JABMRP010000177.1 GCA_013202535.1 Planctomycetota bacterium | reverse complement strand
GTAAGTGCTTCCCACATCTGCGTGCCATCCTTCAAGGAGAAGGCCCAGAGTGCGTTGCAGCCCGCCAAATACACGGCTTTGTCGGAGAGAACCAAGGCGAGAGTCGTCCCAGGTCTTTTTCCGGGTGGGTTGCGGTTGCCTAGAATCTTCCTTTTGGCGTTCTGTGTAAACCACGGCCCCTTATCCGTCGTCACTCGCCACCGCTGTTGGCCGGTTTTTCGGTCGACGCAGACGAGCGAATCCTCAAGTGCATAGACCACGTTGGACCCGCGGACGGCAAGTGTCGCGCCCTCGTAAGCTTCTGTTTCGGCGCCCTCTAGCCTCCAAATCTCCTCGCCCGAAGTGGCATCGATCGACACGATCGAACTGACGGGATTTGCGAGCTGCGAAATCGCCTTGCCGTAGGCTTCCCTGCGGAACGTGCTGGGGCCTATGCTCAGCGCCCTTCCTCGGCTCTCCGCGGCAATGGTTCCAGGCGGTCTCAGCACGGAGGCTCCCCCGGGTACTTTCTCCGTTCCCAAGGTGTCGTAAGGTTCTCCCAGAACGGCGTACACGACGCCGTCGGCATGGACGAATTCCTGGGTCCGCTCCGTGCCTTCCAGTCGTCTGAGGATATCGCCCGTCGCCGCATCGAACACGGTGATGGGCGCATCGAGGCCCGGCGTGCAATAGACCTCGTCTCCGATGGCCGCCAACTGCCGCTGTAGTTGCGTCGGCGTATACTTGACGTACATGTATGTTGGTTGCCAGTCGGAAAACGGGCGCCGCCAAAGCTCGATGCCGTTGAAGGCGTCGCGGCAGATCAGCGCAAACTTGCCCGGTAGCGCCGGATGCTCCACCGATGCGCGGTCCTCGACGCTATAGAGCCGCCCCTTGGCCGAGACCAGACTGTTCATCGAAGGCAGCCCCAGGTGCGACCGCTGCCACTCGGGCTCGGCGATCCACCGGAAGTGGCGAGGCGGCCCGACGACCCTGTCGAAGGCTACCGCGTTATTGTCGGGCGTGTTGTAATGCTGCGGCCACTGGGCCAGCTCTTGTGTACCGTCCTCGGTACGAGGCCAAGGTTTAACGATCAGTTCGCCGTCGATGACGGCCACGCCGCCGGGGCAAACCACGCGCATGAGTTCGTCGTGGGGAATCGACTGGGCATCGCTGACCACCAACGCCCGCACCAGATTATCCACGTACGGCAGGACGCGGCCGCGGAGATGGTCGACGCTGACCGGTCCATAGAGGCCTGTCGACTGGATGAGTCTTCGCGCCCTATGGACATTGGCAGGATCGCGGTCCAGCCCATGCACGGTCGTCGCGTCACTGATGCGCAACGTTGCGGTCACCGCCCCGTCGCCACACCCCAGATGCACCACCAAGCCGCCGTTGATGCCGGCTTCCTTCAACGCTGTCGCGGGCTCACTGGCCGCTGCCGCGCCTGTCGCCACGACGATCGTTAGAATGACTGTCGATATCATCTTCATCGAGCACCTGCTCCTTTTTATTGGGTCTTGAGGAACACGCCCCACCCGGAGCGAACCTTTTCTTTCACTTGGCACTTGTGTTCGGACGGACACCACGGCTCTCGGCCGCTTCGGCAGAACACCGTTATTATAGCACCTTATCGATGCCTCCATAGCCTCCAGGGAAGTCGAGACTCTGGCTTGGGCGGGGAGCAGGTGTTTGCGTGAGACGGGCCAAGCAAGTAGGATGACACATTCACATCGCCCGCGCGGGCAGTCGTTTGCCCTGAAATAGCAGCCCGAGAGACTGGATTGTGATCCGAATGGCTGAATCCCCTCAAAAAACATGCCGAAGTGTGATCGAAGACTCCGCGCCGGAAAAGGGTGCGGACTCTGCCCATCGCCTACGGAAAGTTCCCCACTGGAGCCTCGTTCCGTTGGCGGCCTTGTTGATCCACGTCGGCGCCGCGGCAGCGGACGACGGCGTGCGGGACAACAACCTCCTGGATGATCTGATCGTCGGTTACGACTTCAGTGAGGGGCAAGGGTCCACGGCCCACGACGTGACGAAGACCGGCAGGAACGCCGCGCTCATCCACACCGTCTGGCTCAACGACAGGACCTTCGGCAAGGTCCTGGATTTCAGCACGGCCACCTCCTGTGCAACATTGAAGAAACCTGTCGCCGTGGGAAAGGCCTTTACGATTGCAGCCTGGATGAAGGCACCCCCTCGGGAAACGGACTATCGTGTCATTGCATCGCAGGGCAAGAGCGGGGCGGCCGACTATTGGGACGCAAAACTTGATCGATCCACCGGCCGGTTTGTATTCCACGCACCGGCCCTGCGCGGAGATACCGATAGCGGGCGCCGATTGGATGACGGCCTTTGGCACCACATCATGGTAACCTATACGCCAGGCACGATGCAGTTCTACGTGGACGGCGAGCTGGTCAAAGAGTCGCCGGTCACGGGTGTCATCTTCCCGGGCACCGCCACCTTGACCATCGGGGCTTGCCAAGGAGGCCGACACTCCTTCGATGGCAGCCTGGCGCAGTTCCGGCTATTCAACGGCGTCAAGCGTCCGCGGGATGTCACGCTCGTCAAGCCGCCCGGCAGGGCCAACGAGCCCTCGATGCCGAGGCTGAAATTGAGACGCGGGATATCCATCGACAGGCCGCAACCCACATCGAGGCACCTGTCAACGGAGCGCATGATCAAAGCTGCTGATATCAAGCTCATCAAAGCCATGGGGTTTGACCATGTGAAGGTGTTGTTCACACCCTCGCGTTTCATGACGTCGGATGGCGGACTCAACGAGGACAATCTGTGGTATGTGCAGCGTGTCGTGGACGCGGTGCTGAGCCAAGACGTGCCTTGTCTTATTTGCATTCATCCCCAACCATCCTTCAAGGATGAGTATTTGGGCAGCTTGGAGCGATTCCAGGTTCTGCTCAGGTTCTACGAGAACTTCGCCGGCTACATCGGGCGTAACTGGTCCGCGGACAAAGTGGCTTTTCAACTGATGACGGAGCCCCACGGGAATCCCCCGGAATTGGACTGGACTTATCTGGCGGACCGGATGTGGGGAACCGTGAGAAATGTGCTTCCGGATCACACCCTGATCACCAGCAGCGACAAGGCGGGAAACATCCTGCAGCTTCAGGAAATGTCTCCGGCCACGGACCCGAACTTGATCTACAGTTTCACGACCTACGAACCGTACCAGTTCGGTTTCAATAACAGGATGATGTCACACTCGTCCCAGACATGGTGGAGGCGCATAGGGTCCATTCCCTATCCAGCCAGTCCCGCCATCATTGCCGCGCGGATGGATGCTCTGCTGGAGAACATTCTCCCGGCGGATCGACCGGCAGCCAGGAAGGCCATGCTCGCTTACGGCCGAGGCGACGACCTGGGCCACTACGACAGGGATTGGCATTTCGCCAGGGCACGGGCAATAGACCGTTGGAGAAAGAAGTACGGCGGCGCGATTCATCTGCAGTGCGTGGAGTTCGGCTGCTTCGACGCGGTGATGGCCAAGAGAAGATTTGGCGGTCCGGGCGTGTCGGCAGCAGACCGGCTGGCTTTCATTCGCGACGTGCGCGAGTCCTTCGAGGCGCTGGATATCGCGTGGACCTATTGGTCCTACAATGAAACCTTTACCGTCTTGAATCCAGTCCGTCGCAAACCGCTCACGCCCCCGGGCGCTGACACCGACGGCATCGTCGATGCGGATCTACTGGATGCGCTCGGATTGAAGCCCACCAAAGTTTCGGGATTGTAATCCCCGGCTACCGGCAAAGCATCCGCGGCACGACAGGGCCCAAGAACTCGAACAAGATCCAATCGACGAGACGTTACGCGGTTGCGGCGGGACAGCGAGACTTCTCCTCCCACTTTCGATCGGCGGGCGAGACTGCCCGGCTCGAAGAAGTCCCGTTAAGGGGTGGCGCCGCCGCAGGCTACATCACGCGAAACCAGGCGTAAGCAAGACAAACGCCAAGTCTACTTACCACCAATTGGACGAAGCGGCTGCGCCGCGGGAGGGGGGGGGCGGTTTGTAGGGGTTGTGTGACGTTCGCGGGGCCGCAATGGCGAGGTGCTGGGATGTGATACGTTTGGGTTTCCGGCCGTTGTGGCTGGAGTTCCTTTGCCTTGACGAAAAAGGTATCACGATGTCAGAACTCAGAAACCGCATGATCCAGGACTTGAAGCTCGCCGGATTGGTCGACGGGACCGCCCGGGAGTATCTTCGGGCCGTTCGCCAACTGGCCGCCTACTACATGATTCCGCCGGACCGGCTCAGCGAATAGAAGAGGCTTTTCTATTTGCGACCGATGCTTGACAACCCTGTCTCATTGGGCCAGACTCAGGGGCGATTGAAACCCCCTATCAGTCGAGTCCGACGTCTGGTTTGAAACCGCCTGACCGCCTTCGGAGAGGGGCGGATTTGCCAGTCCCGAATACAGCCCCCAGGGAGAACTCCACATGAACCGCGTGGCGACGCGTTGCCGTGACCACGGCCGGTGGTGGTGGTGGACGGCGTTTCTACTGCTGTCGTGCGGGGCCCTGGCTCTGTT
Source organism: Planctomycetota bacterium (assembly GCA_013202535.1). Classification (GTDB taxonomy): domain Bacteria; phylum Planctomycetota; class Planctomycetia; order Pirellulales; family Thermoguttaceae; genus JABMRP01. The sequence goes on along the minus strand of JABMRP010000177.1, from coordinate 1,015 downwards.
GACGATGACCGCGCCGCGGACGGCCGATGCCCAAGGGCTCGCTGTCGCCGCGCCGGCTGGCCCCCAGGGGAAGGAACCGGTCCCCAAGGCTGCCGATCTGCGGAAAGCGTTGACCTTGGCTCGGGAGATCTTCGAGGCCGACTACGCACAGGCCAAGACTCCGGCGCAGAAGTCGGAGTTGGCGCGAAAACTCATCGATCAGGCGGACAAGGCGCCGGGGGATCCGGCGGCCCAGTTTGTCCTGTTACGGGTCGCCCGGGATATTGCGGCCGAAGCGGGCGAGGCCGAGGTGGCGTGCGTGTGTATCGACTCGACCGGCGCGAAGTTTGCCATCGACGTCGCGACGTTGAAGATCGAAACGCTCGTGCGGATTTCCCAAACGGCCACCTCGGCGGCCCAGCACGGCGCGCTCGCCCGGCAGTGTCTCCCGCTGATCGGCCAGCTTGTGGATCAGCACCGGATCGACGAGGCGGCCCGGCTTACGCCGCCGGCGCTGGCCGCGGCGCAAAAGGCCCGCGACGGGGCACTCCTGCGCCAGGTCCGCGAAGTGGCCCGAACGGTCGAGGCGGCCGTTGCAGTCCAAGCGGCAGCCCGCGACGCGCTGACCGTCCTCCAACAGGACCCCGAGGATGCCGACGCACACCTCGTCGTGGGAAAGTACTATTGCTTCGTTCGCGGTGGCTGGACGGCGGGACTTGCACACCTGTCTCGCAGCAGTGACCCGGGGCTCAGCGCCGTCGCCCAAGCGGAAATCGCCGGCGCCCAGACCGGTGCGCAGAAGACTGCCCTGGGCGACATCTGGTGGGATTTGGCCCAGAATTCGGACGACGCCGACCGGCCGTTGTTGCTGGCCCGCGCCCGGCATTGGTATCAACTGGCCCAACCGGAGCTTCAGGGGCTCGCGCGGGTGAAGATCGAAAAGCGGTTGGCCGAACTGGCCGCGCTGCCCGCCGGGAAGCCGGCCCAAATCAGGACTTGGACCGAGCCGCCGCCGCCCGACACGGGGCTGGTGCGT
>JABMRP010000176.1 GCA_013202535.1 Planctomycetota bacterium | reverse complement strand
CGGCGCTGGCCGGGTCCCAATCCCAGGCGAGGCAGACGGTATCGCCTGCTTCGAGTTTTTCCACTTCCTCGAACGTGGCTATCACCAACGGCGTCGGCTCCTCGGGAAACTGCACCTGAAACAAGGTGGGCAGCGCCACGCACAGAAACATCGCCAGGAAGATCCAGCGCCGGTCGAGATTGTTGAATAGTTCGTACATCGTCTAATCCTCTCCCGATCCGAGATACGATCGGTCGATTCCCAAGAGCACTTTCAGCGAAGTGGAGGCGATCCCCAGGGCGATGCCGATCATAATGGCCCGCGTCCCCGCCGTGTTGAAAACTTTCATAATGGTCACCGTAAGGTTTTCCAGCCGCAATCCGGCCAGCGGTTCGGGCAGCCAGCCGGTGGCCACGGTGCCGGCATAGGTGCGTCCGAGCAAGATGACAAAGGCCGTGATCAACAGCAGCGTGGCCTCGACGTTTTTCGCCCGAAACGCCCGAAACGCCGCCGATGCCACGTAGAAGGCCAGCATCGCGAACATCGTGGCGGTCAGTGGCTTGAAGGCGTATTCGTAAAGCAACCAGAAGGCCGTCCCTCGGGTGTTGTACTCGCCCGACCAGGGATACTTGACCTTATGGGCGGCGACGAACAGTTCGCCCACGCAGCGCTTCCACTGCACTTCGTTGCGGTAGTCGGCCAGAAGGAAGTCGCGCTGTTGCTCGTTCACTGGGCCGGTTTGCATTAGTGCCAGGCATAGATCGTGTTTTCTCTCGGCCTCGGTCGGAGAACCGTCGAGGAACTTCTTCAGTGTCTCGCTCTGGTTGTCGTTGAAATGGGCGGCCCGCAGCGCGGCGGCCAGTTTCTCCAGTTCCCAGTCGTCCTCGGCGAGGAACTTCTTCGCCGCGGTGAGTTGCCCCTCGTCGAGCCCCTCCAGGAACGTTTTCAGGCGGTCTCGTTGCTCGGCGGTCATCGCCGTCGCGGCGTCTTCGGCACCGGCCGAGTCGAGTTGCTTCAGGAGCCCGTCGATGGTCCAATCGTCCTCGGCCGTGGCCTCGCGGAAAGCCTGCATTTGCGGCTCCGTCAAGCCCTCCCACAGGGCCTTGCCCTCGGCCTCTCGCTCGTCGCTATAGTGGACCTTGCCCAACTCCTCGCCAAGCCGTTTGGCGGACCAATCCGCGGATTGGACGAATCGGCTCAGCAGGGCAACTTGCTCGTCGCTCAGTTTCTGGTCTTCGCCTTCCTTTTTCTTCGGCTCGATCGGGTTGATGCCGGCCTTCTGCTCGGCGAGCATCTCGCAGGCCTTCTTGTCGACCTCCTGGGCCTCGCCGGCCCGATCCAACTCATCGCGGAGTTGGTCGACCGTCCAACCGGTGCTCAAAACGGTGTTGAACTGCTTGATCTGCTCGTCGGTCAGGTTGGCCGACGGGTCAATCGCGTTGACTTCGGCGATCAGAGCCATGCGAGCTTCGTCGCTCAGTGGTTTGGCCACGAGAAACGGCGTTCGCGCCAGGGCATCGCGATGCTCGACCGACAGGGCCCCTTGAATCCCCAGCGTCTTCGTCTCGGCGTCGAAGGAAACGGCCTTGGAAACGTCCTTGGCCATCTCCTCGCTGAAACCCTCGGGCACGAAGGGGGCGGTGACTTCGGTCTTCATTTGGGTCTTCTCGAACAGATTCGCAACGGCCGCTTTCCACGCGTCCTCGTCGCCAAGTTTCAGCAGAGCGGCCTTGTCTTCCTTGCTCATGCAGCCTTTGAAGCCCAGCGATTGATGGTCGGCGTGGTAATCGATCTTGTCCTGGAGATCTTCGGGCGGTTTCGCCTTCTTGGCCAGTTTCTCCACCTTGCAGTGCCACTGGAGCGTGTTCTTGTATTTCTTCAGATCTTTCTTCTGGTTATCGCTCATCCACCCGCGAAAGACGAGCCATTTTTTGCCCTGCTCTCCCTCTTCGCCTTCTCCTTCCCCCTTGCCGTGTATGCCCTTGACCTCGGTCCCCTGGCTGAGCTGGCGGACGACCGATTTTGGCAAGCGCTGGCCGTCGGGCCTCTCGGGAATCGTGCCCTCAACGCGGTACGTTTGCGGGAAATCCGCGACGGCAAGCGGTGTGAACGTCTGGCCGTAGTACTCCTGTTTGTCGGCGGGCGGAACTCCCCATTTGGACAAGCCGATGAAGAGGGTGACGACGAACGCCAATAGGGTAATCACCGAGTAGGCCCAGCCGGCACCCTGGTCGGAGACCTTCTTGAGGTGGGTTTTCAGCAGATTCCCACCGCCAAGGATGAAGGCGATGGCCGCCAGGACATCGAACCAGATGGTGGTTGCTTCGCCCCACGTTTGCGTATAGG
>JABMRP010000175.1 GCA_013202535.1 Planctomycetota bacterium | reverse complement strand
GAGTAAGGAAGGTATTCTGGGAATCGGGTTTCCTTCGGATCCGGACGCGGGATCGTGACGCCCGATGGTCTCAACCACACTTCGCGATCGCTTGGCGGAGGTCCGCGATGATATCCTCGGGCTCCTCTAGCCCGATGGAAACGCGCGTGTAACGCGGCGGTATGCCCCGATCCTTATCTTCCCCTCGTTTGTTGATGCGAGTAACGGGATCGCCGAGACTGGTCTGTTCGATGATAAGCCGGACGTGACGGCCGAGTCTCTGGTGGACTGAGTCGTTCTTCCATTCCACTCCCAGCATGCCGCCGAAGCCATTGAGAAACCTCGATTTTGCGTTCCAGGCCGGAAGCCCGCCATACCGTACCCTCGCTACGGCGGGGTGGGACTGAAGGAACTCGGCAACCTTCTGAGCGGATTGGCAATGCTGGCGCATCCGCATCGGCAGTGTTTTTATTCCTTGTGTAACCAGGAACGCGTCCATCGGCCGAAGCAGTCCGCCGAGCCAGTTCTGGGCACTCTCGATTCTCCCGACCAGATCCTTCCGACCCGACACGACGCCACCCATGGCATTGCCATGGCCGCCGACGTACTTCGTGACGCTGTGAATGACCAAGTCTGCGCCAAGACGGGCCGGCTGAAACAGGTAAGGGGTAAGCCAAGTGTTGTCGACGACTACGATGGCGCCCGCCTGCTTTGCAATGCGAATCAACGCGGGTGTATCCAACACCTCCATGGTCGGATTGACGTAAGGTTCCCAGTGAACGATCTTCGCCGGCTTCGCCTTCAGCGATGCGGCGAGCTCGTCCGGATTGGTCAAGTCCAGGAACTCAACGTCAACGCCACAAGATGGCAGGTATTGTCGAAAGAGGGTCATGACCCAATCGTAGTTGCATCGGTGCGTCAGCACGCGATCGCCCGGCTTGAGCAGCGCCAGGTAGGTCTGCGAAATGATCCCCATGCCACAAGGAGCACCGATGGCCCGCTCCGTGCCCTCAATCTCCTTCATCTTTTGAAGGAGTGGTGCCACCGTCGGGTTGCTCATGTTCCCCGGCCGTTGATAGCACGGCGAAGCCTTGTCCTGGCTGATCGGAGTGACGTTGTAACCGCTCATCTCGCCGCAATGAATCACCTGCGACCCGAAATGGCGACTGGAGTCTGACACGAAGTGATCGTCTACGAGATCGGCGTCGGACTCCGCGGTGGCTGCGGGATTTACCGATGGAGCATGCTCTGCCGCGGTGGCCATCTGCACCATGGGTAATCCGGCTGCCGCAGTTCCAAGGCCCACCAGAATTTCACGGCGGCTCAATCCATCCCGCTCAGCTCGCTGTCTATCGTTCATGTTCGTTCCTTAGATCGGGATTGAGACCGGGATTTCCCGCACGCTCTCGTGCGTTCCCGGTTCGTCAGCGTGTGGAGAGCGAGAGCGGTTCATCTTATCCAACGGCTTCCCCTCCGGTCAACCGCTTGGCTGTCAGATCACAAGTGGCCCATTTTCCGCGAGTCCGAGAGAACGACCGACTTCTCGGACTTGAGTCTCCACCTTCAACGTCGCACGCCTGTCTTGCGTGCTGGGAGAGTGACAAAGCTGTCAAGGAGACAAAGCTGTCAGGAACTCTTTCCCGGCTCGCCCGATGCCGCGGATGACGCCGGATCTACCAGTCGATGTCGACAAAGGTCCCTCGCGCCCTTTCGTCGTGATGTTTCTCCCACTGGACTGTTCTTTTGCGCGCTAACACTACTTGCAAGCAAGCGGTGCCACGCCATAATGGACAACTTCGGCCGAGCAGGGCTGCCCGCCTGAGTAACTCCCACGGGGGGATTTCATGACGACTGCGGACCATCGATTGCCGGAAACCATCGCCGACGAAGAGGAACTCGATGACTTGCTCAGCCAGCCTACCGAAGCAGCCATCCGGGCGATGGCCCAAGTGGAAGGCGACCTGATCCTGCTCGGCGTGGCCGGTAAGATGGGGCCTACCCTGGCGAGGATGGCGAGCCGGGCCTGCGAAGCGGCCGGCACCGGGCGGCGGATCTTCGGCGCCAGTCGCTTCTCCGATCCAAGCGTCCGGGAGAAGCTCCAAAGCTGGGGGATCGAGACGATCCAAGCCGATCTGCTGGACGAGGCGATGGTCGACTCGCTGCCCGAGGTGCCCAACGTAATCTACATGACGGGCATGAAGTTCGGCACGTCGGACCAGGCCGCCACGACCTGGGCGATGAATACCCTGCTGCCGGCCAGCGTTTGTGGGAAATACGGCCACGCCCGGATTGTTGCTTTTTCCACGGGCAACGTATACCCTTTGGTAGGCATCGAGAGTGGTGGGTCGCGGGAAGACGACGGGCCGAATCCCGTCGGCGAATATGGCATGAGTTGCCTGGGGCGCGAGCGGATTTTCGAGTACTTCAGCCGCACCCAAGGCACGCCCACGGCCATTCTCCGCCTCAATTACGCTCACGAGTTGCGCTACGGCGTGTTAGTCGACGTGGCCAAGCGGGTTTTCGACGAGCAACCGATCGACGTGTCGATGGGCCATGTCAACGTGATTTGGCAAGGCGATGCCAACGCGGTCACCTTGGCCGCGCTGGGCGAGACGGCCAGTCCTCCGTCGGTTCTCAACGTGGCCGGGCCGGAGATCTTGAGCATACGCCGGGTGGCCGAGCAGTTTGGCCGGCTGATGGACCGGACGCCCCGACTGACCGGCAGCGAATCGCCCGATGCTCTGCTCAACAACGGCAGTCGGGCTCATGGGCAGTTCGGCCGTCCGCGCGTCAATGCCGAGAGGCTTATCCGCTGGATCGCCGATTGGATCAGCCGCGGCAAAGCGACACTCGGCAAACCCACGCACTACGAAGTTCGCAACGGGAAGTTTTAGCATTAGAAACCGATGGAAAACATTCGTAAGATACTCAACCGGGGAATCGTCATTCCGGCCCACCCGCTGGCCCTGAATGCCCAGCGGAAGCTCGACGAGCGCCGCCAACGGGCCTTGAGCCGGTACTACCTGGCGGCCGGTGCGGGCGGGTTGGCCGTGGGCGTCCATACCACGCAGTTCGCGATCCACGACCCCAAGGTCGGGCTGCTGGAGCCCGTCCTGCAATTGGCCCGCGAGGAAATGGACCGGGCTGACGAGGCGAGCGAAAAGGGGTCAGGACCCTTTTGTGCGCAGCACCCTCCGGGCCGTTCCGGCAAAAGGGATCTGCCCCCTTTTCACTCCGTGGTTCGCGTTGCCGGAATCTGCGGAAGAACGGCCCAGGCGGTTGGCGAGGCCGAGTTGGCTCGGGGGCTCGACTATCAGGCCGGGCTGCTCAACGTGGCGGCCATGCACCGGGCCGATGAAGACGGGCTGATCGCCCATTGCCGCGCCGTGGCCGAGGTGATCCCGGTGTTCGGTTTCTATCTGCAAGCGGGAATCGGCGGCCGGGAACTGCCCTATTCGTTTTGGCGGCGGATGGTCGAAATCGAGAACGTCGTGGCGATCAAGATTGCCGCGTTTGATCGCTATCGGACCATCGACGTCGTTCGGGCGGTGGCCGAGTCGGGACGCGACGACATCGCCCTGTACACCGGCAACGACGATACGATCGTCGCCGATCTGATTACTCCGCATCGTTTCGCCACCGACGCGCGCCCGACGACTGAGCGGCGATTCGTCGGCGGACTGCTAGGACATTGGGCTGTTTGGACGCGCAAGGCGGTCGAACTGCTGACCGACTGCCACCGGGCGGTGCGCGGCGGGGGAGACGTTCCCGCGGAGCTACTGCGGCGGTCCGTCGAGGTGACCGATTGCAACGCCGCGTTTTTCGACGCCGCCAACCATTTTGCCGGCTGCGTGCCCGGCTTGCTCGAAGTGTTGCGCCGGCAAGGGCTGCTCGAGGGAATCTGGTGCTTGAATCCCGACGAAACACTCAGTCCTGGACAGCGAGAGGAGATCGATCGGGTCTGCCGGATGTATCCGCATCTGGCCGACGACGAGTTTGTCGCCGAGCATCGCGATCAGTGGCTTGGGGGATAGGCAAGTGCGTTTCCAAGCAGAACTCAGGAACGGGGGGAATGAAACCATGGAAAACGAAGATGCGTTGCTGGACAGTCTGATTGCCGCCGAGTTGGCGGCGCTGGTCGCGTTGCGGCACGACCTGCACGCCCATCCGCAAGTGGCATTTCGGGAAACGTACGCCGCCGAGTTGATCCAATCGGAGTTGCGGCAACTGGGGATTCCGTTGGTGGCGGGAATCGCCCAGACGGGCGTCGTCGCGTGGATCACGCCCGAGCAGCCGCAAGCCGCCACGCGCGACGCGGTGGCGCTGCGCTGCGACATGGACGCCCTGGCGATTCGCGAAGAGACGGGACTTCCCCACGCTTCGGCCAACGAGGGCGTAATGCATGCCTGTGGGCACGACGGGCACATGGCGATTCTGTTGGGCGCCGCGCGGGTGTTGGCCAAGATGCGGTCGCAGTTGCCATGCCCGGTCAAACTGATCTTTCAGCCCGCCGAGGAGCTGCTCGGCGGCGGACGCGAGATGGTCGAGGCGGGGGTGCTGGAGGCGCGCGTCGGCGAACATCGGGT
>JABMRP010000174.1 GCA_013202535.1 Planctomycetota bacterium | reverse complement strand
GAGACCTGAAAGGCGAAGATCATGCCGACGACGGTCCCCAGTAGACCCACCAGGGGCGCGACGCTGCCCACCACGCTCAAGGGCCGGTTCCGCGCCCGCATGGCGGCCATCTCGCGGATCGCCGCGTCTTCCATGCTCTTCTCGACTTCGGCCAGGGATCGCCCGGCGCGGAGCACGCCGGCGTGTAGGATCCGGGCGACCGCCGTATCCGAGCCATCGGCAATGGCCTGCAGTTGATCGGCCGTTGCGGGGGCCTTGTCCGTCTGCTCCTGCACCTGGCCGACGAACGTCTTGGGGATGACCTTTTCGTGACGCAGATGGAGGATCCTTTCCAGAGTGACGGTCAGCGCGACCATGGAAAAGACGCACAGGAGGATGTAGAAAGCCAGCCCCACCCATTCGCTGGTCGTCTCGGGCCGTTTGAAGATCAGCGCTCCCAGCGAAGCGGGTTCCTCGTCCTCGGCATTCTCGTCCTCGGCATTCTCGTCGTCGCCGTTCTCCTCTTCGGCGGATGCGTTTTCCGCGGTCTTTTCCGCCGATTCCTCGGGCGGCTGCGCGCCGAGCGGCCCCGTTTGATGGTTGAAAAACGCCAGCAGGGCGATCCATGCGAAAATCAAAAAAGCCAGTCGGGTGTTGGTTCTTGTCAGTCGGTTCATGCGGTTGCCACCTTCTCAGTTTGTGCCTGTGAGTTCATCCAGTAGTCGTGCCGCGTTCTCGGCCTCGGGTGACTTCCCGAATCGATCGATCACGATCCGGAAGGCCGCCTTTGCCTTCTCCTTCTGGTCCAGTTCGATGAAACAACGTCCCGCCTCGTAGCGCGCTTTGGCCTGCCATTTGTCAAACGGATAGCTGGCCGCGACTTCAAAGAAGAGATCGACCGCCTCGTCGTATTTCTTCTCGGCGAAGGCGATTTCACCGAGCATGAAATGCGCCCGGGCGGTTGTGTCGTTGATCCGCTTCGCTTCGATCACCTGTTGGTAGACTTCCTTGGCCTCGGAGAGCCGGTTCTGCCGCTGCATCGCGAATCCCAGCCCGTAACGCGCCTCTTGCGTCTGGGGAAACTCCGCGAATTCCTCCAGGACGCTTTTGAAATACTTCTCGCAATCCGGCCAGCGCTCCAGTGCCCCGGCGCAGCGACCCGCCTGGTAGAGGGCGCCCGAGCGATATTTCTCCAACTTCTTCTCGGCGACCGCGGCATAGAGGGGCAGCGCGGCCTCGAACTGGCGTTGGTTGAAGAGACTCTCGCCGGCCAGGAACTGCGCGGGTCCGGCGTACGGCCCGTCGGGATGTTCGCGCAGTTGCGCTTGCAGCGTCGTCGCGGCCTCGGCGTATTTCCCCTGGCGATATTGGATCTCTCCCACCTTACATTGCAACTTCTCCCGCAGTCCGGGCGCCTTCGCTTTGGCCAGGCCGGCGGCGTAGGCGTCCGCCGCTTTGCCGGTCTCGGCGGCTCGGCTCGCGTCGTCGGCGGCCTTCTCGGCGGTCTCTTCATGCCATCGCCCGACGCGGAACCATGCCTCGCCGGCCAGTTTGCTGCCGGGCATCTCTTCGGCCAGACGGCGAAAGGCGCGGGCTGCTTCGTCCGGCTTGCCCTGCTCCAGAAGCGTGTGTGCCAGCTCGTAATAGAGCCGGTCGGTGTCGGCGTATTCGGGGTCGCCGTTGCGCAAGGCCGCCACGGCCGCGGGAACCTTGTCGAACTGGCCCATGTGGATGTTGCACATGGCCAGGGCGTATCGGGCCGCGGAAGCGGCTGCCCCGGTGGCCCCGTTGCCGAGAAACGCTTGCAGATCGCCCGCCGCCTTATCGTATTGCTTCAGGCGCTGGTAGACCAACCCTCGCAGATAGCGGCTCCGATTGGCAAGGCTCTCCTCGGGCGTCCCGGTGAGCAGTTGGTCGAGTTGGACCAGGGCGTTGTCGTCGTCGGCGGCGGCGTAGTACGACGCGGCCAATCCGTACCGGGCCGAAGCCACGAAATCGGAGTCCGCGTATTTCTCCACCACTTCCTTGTAGCGCTCAATGGCCTCCTTGTACCTCTCCTGCTTCTGGTAAATCTCGCCCAGTTCGCAACAGGCTTGCGCGCTGCGGGCGCTCTGCGGGAAATCGGAACGGATCCGTTTGAGTCGCTCCGCCGCGGCCGCGGAATCGCCAAGGGCCCGGTGGCTCCGGGCGGCCATGACCAGCACTTCATCGTTGCGGGGCCAATCCGGTTTCGCCTTCAGCGCCGCATCGAAGGCGGCCAGCGCTTCGGCGTGGTCGTCGGCCGCATCATGGCACCGGCCGATCAAAAGTTGCGCCTCGGCCCGATGCTCCGCGTCGGTAAGCGAAGCGAGGATACTCGCCAAGTAGTCCTTCGCCTCCGCCTGTCTGTCTGTGCGGTAGAGGCACCAGGCGATGCGCAAATGGGATCGCGGCACCCGATGATGCTCTGTGTGGTCCGTAACCAGCCGGCGGTAAAACGTCTCGGCTTCCTTCAAGGCCGCGGCGTCGGCCTCGGCAGGTAGCAGGCGGGCTTCGGCCGCGATATACAGCACCGCCGGTGCCAGTTCGTGCTCGGCGAGCGCGGGCTTGGAAAGGAATGCTTCGGCATGGCGTCGGGCGGTCGCGTAGTCTTCCTCGCCCAGGGCCGCGAAAGCCGCCATGTAGAGAGCATGAGGCGTCAGCGGGTGGTCGGGAAACTGTGCGGCAAATCGCTCGTACCGGCCGACGGCCTCGGCGCGCTTCTCGGGCAGTTCAAAAAGCGCGTCGATATGGGTCTTCTGCAAATAAGTGGCGAAGTCGCCCGTCTGAAAGCGGCCGGTTGCCTTTTCCAAGACGGTTGCCGCGTCCGCCGGTTTCTTCAACTCCAATAGCGCGCGCCCCAACCAGTAGGCGGCTTCGGCCGATTCCTTTTGGGAATCGGCGGCCAGGGGCTCCAGCGCCTTGCGGGCGTCGTCCCAGCGACGCGACTGGAAATGGAATTTGCCGGCCGCCAACTGCGCCGCCGTGCGATAGCTGCTTTGGGGGAAACGGCTGAGCAGTTCGGCGAACAGTTTGGCGGCGTCTTCCGGTTTGCCGGCTCCGGCTCGGCACTCCGCTTGCCGAAACAGGGCCGTGTCGGCCTGCGCGAATCCCGAGAGCTTGGCGACTTGTTCGAGTTCCCGTTCCGCCTTGTCGTATTGCTTTTGTGCCAAAAGAGAAATACCCAAGCCCAGGCGGATCTCGGGCGCCAACTCGTGATTGGCGAACGTATCGTTGTCGAGAAATGCCTTGAACGTGGCCGCCGCTTCCGGGTGGCGATTGAGTTCCTGCTGCGTGATTCCCAGGTCATAGTATGCCCGGGCCAGCAGCGGACCGTTGGGTACATCTTTGATCAGCCGCCGCAGCACGACGACGGCCCCTTCCAAGTCGCCGGCCGAGAAGAGCGCGTCGCCCTGGCAATACAACGCCCGGTGCGCATGTTTGTCCTGGCCGTTGCCGGCGGCGACTTTGCCGAGCGCGGCTGCGGCGGTCCTGAAATCGTCGGGCTTCTCACTGGCCAAGGCGATTTCGTAAAGGGCCATGCCCAGGTTGTACCGGGCGGCGCCGGCATACGGAGACTCGGGATGCAGGGAGAGCATCTCCTGGAATGACTTCACGGCCTCGGCGTGTTTCCGCGTGCGAAGCCGGCAGATACCCAGGAAGTAACGGACTCGCGCCGAACGCGAATCGGTGGGATACTTGGCGATAAACTCGGACCACTTCACGGCGGCCTTGTCGTAGTCGCCGAGGTTCTGCCATTCGGCGCCCATGTTGAAGAGAATCCGCGCCGCCTGTTCCGCGTCGTCCTGGGCGCGTGCGGCGTCTGGATGTATCAGAAACACTGCCACGAAAAGAAGGGAAGGAACCAACAGACCGCGCATACGCGGGCGGATACACTTCATCGCGACGACCTCCCGTTCGGTAAACTGTTCCGATACCTGGCGACAGCCCAACCTCGCCTGTCGCGGCAACGGCGGAATTGGCGCATTGGGCAACTCCGCGATTACCCCGATTGTCAGGTCTGAAGTAGATTATATAGGCAATCCCACCCCAACAGTCAAATCTCGACCCTCTATTCGTCTGATTTGTCGGTTTGCGAGACTTCGGCTTCGCCCGTTTCTTTACTTCGCCTGCCTCCACAAGTAGTTCCGTCCCCGTTTGCTGTCAAGGACTTGCGTCATTGGCCGTGCCCTGTGCCGCGGCTATTACACCCGGGCCGTGTT
>JABMRP010000173.1 GCA_013202535.1 Planctomycetota bacterium | reverse complement strand
GGGCCGTCCTACCGTGTCGACAACATCGAGCAGAACTACGCGCTGCCGATGGGCGCGTTGCCCGATATCTTGCAGGCCGACGACACGTTGATCTACATGCGGCATCTGGTGTTCGACCGACAACTCAAGCCGCAAACGATTCCCCGCTCGCAAGAGAGCCTCCGGATTCGCGCCCGGGGCGGTTTGCTCGACGAGTCGTATTTCAAGCGAATTCCCTGGTCGTACACGCCCAAGGGGGGCTGGGCGCGACTCATCGTACACGACCACCAGACCGCCTACTCGGTGCGGATGTTCGATAGCCTTCAGGGTCTCGACCCCAAGGTCTATTTTGTCCCGGGGAGCGAAGGATACCTGCTGTTTGCCGTCGACCGCACCACGGGCAAGCGATCCTGGGACCGGCGCATTTCGGTACGAATCAACGCGATGGTCGCCGCCGAGAATCTGCTGCTGGTCGCCGGACCGCCCGACGTCGTCGATCCCGACGATCCGCTGGGGGCGTTCGAGGGACGCAAGGGAGGCGTGCTCGCAGCTTGCCGCCCGGACGACGGGTCGACCCAATGGAAAACCACGCTCCGCTCACCGCCGGTGTTCAACGGGATGGCCGCGGCCGGCGGCCGTTTCTACGTGACGATGCAAGACGGCACGATCGCCTGCTTCGGCGAGTGAAGATGGTGATGATTGACAGAAAATCGAAAGTGCGAAGCGTCAGCGAGGCAGCCTCTTCCGTCCTCGCTGACGCTTCGGGTTACAAGATCGGCAAGGGAGCCCTGCGATGCACAATCCACGTCGAACTCTGCTTCGGACGATCCTCTTCGCTGCCGCAATTTGGTCCATGGGACCGTGGTTGCACGCGGCCGACGATCAGGCCACGCGGCCCCATATCGTGCTGTTTCTGTCCGACGATCACGGCTGGGCCGATTCGGGCGCGTACGGCGATTCGTACGTGCGGACGCCGGCCATCGACCGGCTGGCTCGCCAGGGGATGCGGCTGGATCGGGCGTTTGCCGCTTCGCCGCTCTGTTCGCCGTCGCGCTGCGTGATCGCGACCGGGCTGATGCCGCATCGCAACGGAGGGCATAAGTTTGGCACGCCCATCAAGCCCGGGCTGCGGACGATGCCCGACTACCTCAAGAAGCTGGGCTATCACACGGTCCACGTGGGCAAGTTTCATCACGCTCCCCGCGCGCAGTTTCCTTACGACAAGATCGTCGCCGACGAACGGGCCGCGCCCGAAGTACTCGCCGCGTACGACGGCGAGAAGCCGCTGTTGCTGGTCGTTTGCAGCCATTATCCGCACACGCCCTGGGTAAAGAACGAGACCTACGATCCGGCCAAGATGTCCTTGCCGCCCAATTTCGTCGACACGCCCGAGACGCGCGCCTTACGCGCCGACTACTACACCGAAGTGACCATCATGGACCGGCTGCTCGGCAGCGTGCTCGGCGTGCTCAAGCGGCGCGGCTGGGAAGATCGGACACTGGTCCTCTATACGAGCGACCAGGGGGCCAACTGGCCGTTTGCCAAATGGTGTCTTTACGACGCGGGCGTGCGCGTGCCGATGGTCGCGCGCTGGCCGGGGAAGATCCGCGTCGCAACCACCAGCGACGCGATGGTCTCCCTGGTCGACCTGTTGCCCACCTTTCTCGAAGCGGCCGGCGGGAGTACGCCGAAAGATCTCGACGGGCGGAGTTTTCTCGGCGTGCTGACCGGCCAAACCGACGTACATCGCCCGGTCATTTTCGCCACCCACACGGGCAACGACAACGGCGGCCCGGGCATCGCCAACCATTGCCCCACGCGGACCATCCGCACGGCCACCCACAAGTACATTCTCAACCTGGCGCCCGAGGAAACCTTCAACACGCATATCACGGGCTGCCGGCCGGGAAGTCCGCACTATCTGGCGTTTTGGGATTCCTGGGTCGCGCGAGCCCGGACCGACCCGCACGCGGCCGCGGTAGTCGACGCCTACCTGCACCGCCCCCGAGAAGAACTCTACGATCTGACCGACGATCCCCTGGAGCGGCACAATCTGGCCGCCGATCCGGCCCATGCCCCGTTGTTACAAACGCTGCGCGCTCAATTGACCGCCTGGCGCAAGTCGCAGGGCGAGGCAGTCGAGGACCGGTAAACGGGGCGAGCACACGGCCCCCTCTCCCAGCGCGATAGGCGAGACCCGCGCCGAGCGCGTGTGGGAACGCCAGTTGCGTCGTGTACTCTCTGGTCCGGCGCGGTGCGTCCATCGGGCGCTTTTTGGGCAGGGCAAATCGTATCACCGCGACAGGCGGACCGTCGTGTACATTTCACGCAACGGCGGCGTTTGCTTTTGACAACGACACCGTTCACGGTATCGAGCCGCTATGCGGCCATCGGGAGACAAAACAGTGACCACCACTTTCCGAACATCTCGCGGCTTCGCCCTCCCGCGGGGAAGAGCAAACATGGCAACGATGTTTTGCGCCGTGATCGTACTGGGTCTTCTCGCCGCAGCGCCGGCCGGGGCCGATACGACGCCGATCGTCGACGGTCGATTTGATCTCGGCGAGGGCTACACCATGGGCGCCGCGGTCCGTTTCGAGGTGGAGGCCGGCAAGAAGAGCCCCGCCGGTTCGAACGAGGTGGGCGGTGGCCTGTTGGCGTGGTATCAAGATTCGGCGACGGGCGCCCTTTCCGTCGCCTTCGTGTTGCCCCGCGCGCTGGTCGACAACAGCTACGGCGTAAACGCCATCGGATGGGGAAAAGACGTGGCGCCCAGCGGCAAGAATCACAACTT
>JABMRP010000172.1 GCA_013202535.1 Planctomycetota bacterium | reverse complement strand
GACCTCGGCGGGCACACGGCGGTGCCGATCCCGTCTCTCGATCCGGCAACGGACCAAGGATACCTTGAGATCATCGAAGGCGCCTTCAACGGGACCACCGTGACCATTCCGCAACCGGTCGACTCCAGTACCGGAAATCCCGACACGACCGTCGGCGATTGCGACGACATCCTGCTGTTGACCACGCGTAGTCCCGACGCCGCGTTCGTCGGCAGGTTTAACAACGGCACCATCCGGTCGCAGGTGGCCGAGGTCGCCTGGTACCTCCGCGGGCGGAAACTTTACCGGCGCGTGCTGTTGGTGCGGCCCGACGCCTTCGGGTCCTTGGCCAACAGCGATATCTCCGTACGTTCCGGGCCGACCGCCAATACCTTGGGGGATCTGACCAAGCGAGAGAATCGGTTCCTCCACACGGCCGGGTATCCGCATAGCGTCGCCAACATCTGGCAGAGTCTGCCCTCGCCGCGAGACTATTGGCGAGATGATGATCCGCCCGCGGGGCCAGGCTTCCGGGATGGCGAAGACGTGATCCTCACCAACGTCATCACCTTCGACATCAAGGTCTGGGATCCCGGCGCGCCGGTGGTGGCCGGTCCCGGCGGGGTGGCCCTGATGCCCGGCGACCCAGGGTATAACACCAACCTCACGCACCTGAGCTACGGGGCGTTTGTCGACCTGGGCTATGCTCCCGGCTACGCGCCCGGGGCCGGTGTACCCCAGCCCCTGTTCCATCGCTTCAACTACGACTCGATGGGCCTCTCCTCCGGTCTGACGCGCGTTTACGATACGTGGTCGACTCATTACAACAAGCAGAACGGCATCGGATCCAACGGCATCGACGACAATGGCGATGGGGTGGTCGACGACATCGGCGAATCGTCGAACCAAGCACCGTATCCGGCGCCCCTGAGAGGGGTCCAGATCAAGATCCGCGTCTTCGACCCCGATAGTCGGCAGATTCGCGAAGTGACCGTCAAGCAGGATTTCCTCATCCAGTAGCCGGCCCTTTCACGATGTGCCCTTTCAAGATGTGACTGTCACGCAGGACTCCTTCACGCAATCGTGGCGCAACGTTTTTCCGAGTTCCTCATTGCCCGGCGACGATGGCTCCTGGCCACGGCCATGGTGCTCACCGCCGTGGCATGGGTGTCGGCTGGCCCGTTGACGTTCGACCGTTCGCTGGTCAACATGTTCGCTCCCGGCGATCCGTTGCTTCGGCCGTACGAGAAACTCCGGCGGGTCTTCGGTGGCAATGAGATCGTGCTCGCCGTGTACCAGGACAAGGCATTGCTGGAGTCCGACGGTCGCGGCCTGAAGGAGTTGTCCGCGGTTCGCCGCCGACTCGGTGATGTACACGGCGTGAAAGCCGCCGTCGGGCTCGACCAGATGCTCCCCGGGAAGACCGTGCAAGCGGACGATCCCCTGACGCGCCGCGTGCTCGATCTGTTCGAGGGCTACACGCACAGCCGCGACGGCACCGTGGCGGCCGTTATCTGTGTGTTGCACTCCCCCGCGCCGGACGACGCTCCCCGGCGGAAGACCGTAGACAAGTTGCGCGAGATCATCGCCGAGTATCCCTCGGGCATGATTACCGGCGAACCGGTCATGGTGACCGACGGGTTTCGCTACGTCGAGGAGGACGGCCGGCGATTGGCCTGGGCGTCGACCTTGTTGCTGGCCGCCACGATCGTTCTGTGTTTCGGCAGCGTCCGCTGGGTGCTGGTGGCCGTGGCCGTGGTGCAACTGGCGCTGCTGCTGACCAAGGCGACGCTCGTTTGGCTGGACTGGCGGTTGAGCATGGTCAGCTCGATGCTCGTGGCGATCATCACCGTGGTGGGGATCGCCACGGTCGTTCACGTGATCGTCCGATATCGCCATATTCGTCTGGGCGGGGCGTCGGCCGAGCAGTCCTTGGCTCGCGCCGGGGCCTTGTTGGCGGTTCCCATCTTCTGGGCCTGCCTGACAACGGCCGTGGGGTTCCTCGCGCTGGTGGTCGCCGAGGTGGGGCCGGTGCAGGATTTCGGTCTGATGATGGCCATCGGGGCGGTGGCGGTCATGGTGGCCGTGGCGCTGGTCGTGCCCGGGCTGGCGCTGCTGGGAAACACGGATTCCG
>JABMRP010000171.1 GCA_013202535.1 Planctomycetota bacterium | reverse complement strand
GCCGACCGCGGCGCCGCCTACCTGCGGTTGGCCGACCAGGCGATCTGCGTCGGTCCGGCTCGTGCCGCCGACAGCTACCTGAAGATCGATCGGGTGATTAGCGCCGCGGAGATCGGCAACGTGCAGGCGATCCACCCGGGCTACGGTTTTCTGGCCGAAAATGCCCATTTCGCCGAGATCTGCCGCAGTTGCCAGATCGAGTTCATCGGCCCTTCGCACGAAGCGATGGCCATGTTGGGCAACAAGAACGTGGCCCGGGGACTGGCCCGCGAGGCCGGCGTTCCCACCGTGCCGGGCAGCGAGGGACTGATCGACGGCGAGACGCAAGCCGTGGCGATCGCCCGCGAGATCGGGTTTCCCGTGCTCATCAAGGCCTCGGCCGGCGGCGGCGGGCGGGGAATGCGCGTGGCGCTGAACGATCTGGCGCTGAAATCGGCCCTGCAACAGGCCCAGGCCGAGGCGGAAGCGGCGTTCGGGAATTCGGACATCTACATCGAGAAATACGTCGAGCATCCCCGCCACGTCGAGGTGCAGGTGATCGCCGACCACCACGGCAACGTCGTTCACTTGTGGGAACGCGATTGCACCATCCAGCGGCGTCACCAGAAGCTGATCGAGGAGAGCCCCGCCCCGTGTCTCGACGGCCAGACGCGACAAGCCATGTGCGACGCCGCCGTGCGGCTGGTCAAGGCGGCCAATTACACCAACGCCGGAACGATCGAGTTCATCGTCGACGGCGAGGGAAACTACTACTTCATCGAACTCAATGCACGCATCCAGGTCGAGCATCCGGTAACCGAACTAGTCACGGGCATCGATCTGATCAAGGCGCAGATTCGGGTGGCCGCTGGCGAACCTCTACCCTTTGCGCAGAAAGATATCCGTTCGCAGGGGGTGGCGTTGGAGTGCCGAATCAATGCCGAGGACCCGAGCAAGGGATTCCGCCCGTCGCCCGGGTTGATCCGGGAGTTGATCGTGCCCGGGGGATTCGGCGTGCGGTTCGACTCGCACGTCCACGCCGGCTACGCCGTATCGCCCCATTACGATTCGATGATCGGAAAACTGATCGTCCACCAGCCGACCCGCCAGGAGGCGATCGACTGCATGCGGCGGGCTCTGGCCGAGTTACACATCGAGGGTATCGCGACCACCGTGCCGCTTTTGGGCGAAATCCTCAACCATGCGGCGTTCGTCGAGGGGCAAGTCGACACGACGTTCATCGAGCGAACCTGGCCAAGTTGACCGGGATCCGCGGCCCGCATGAGCGTGGCGAGTTGCCCGGGGGCGGGGCTTTCTCCGCCGCCGAAAAGGTGCTAAAATCCGCTGTTTAGCGCGACCCGTTTCGCGCGACCCACCGTCCACCACCCGTTATCCACCATCTGCCCGTGTTTCGGAGCGACCCATGAGTACCCCCCTTTCCCGACCTCCCCAATTGGAATCGAGTATCCGCCGCGTGGCCATCCTCTTCTCCGGCGGTCCCGCCCCGGCGGCCAATGCGGTGATTTCCACCGCCGCGGTCTCCTTCCTGCGAAACAACATCGAAGTGGTGGGGATCATGCATGGCTACTCGCATTTGGTGGAATTCGCGCCCGACCATCCGATGGAGGAGGGCCGCGACTACATCCAGATCACCCACCATTCGCTCAAGCGGACCCGCAACAGCCCGGGGATCCTCATCGGCACCGCGCGGGCCAACCCGGGACGCAACGTCTCCGACCCGGCCCATCTGAAAGATCCCGAGCGGGTCGCCCCCTTGAAGACCGCCTACGACGCCCTGGTGTCGATCGGCGTCGACGCCCTGATTTCCATCGGCGGCGACGACACGCTGAAGACGGCCAACAAGTTTCAGCGGTTCCAGGATGAACTGCCCGAGGAAAGCCCGCGGATTCCCGTCGTCCACCTGCCCAAGACGATCGACAACGACTACATGGGCATCGACTTCACGTTCGGTTACTTCACGGCGGTCGACACGCTGGCCATGGAGATCCGCAACTTGCTGGCCGACGCCGAATCGGCCCAGAGCTACTTCGTCGCCGAGACGATGGGCCGCAGCGCCGGCTGGTTGTCGTACGGAGCGGCCATTGCCGGCGAGGCCAGCCTGGTGATCAGCGTCGAAGACATCACCGGCAAGTACGCGGCCGTCGAGGAGACGACCGATGCCAAGACGGGCGAGAAGCAAACCCGCCAGGTGATGAACCTGCCGGAGGTGACCAAGCGGATCGTGGCCACGATGCGGGTGCGCGAAGAGAGCGAGGGCAAGCCGTATGGCGTGATCGTCGTGGCCGAGGGGTTGGCCGAGTATCTCCCCTACAAGGAAATCAAGGGCGTACCCCGCGACGAGCACGGTCATATCGCCATCTCGAAGTTGAATCTCAGCCGCTTCTTCGCCGAGTTGATCGGCGAAGAATACACCCGGCAAACGGGCCGCAAGCGGAAGATGACCGGTCTGACGCTCGGATACGAATGTCGCTGCGCCAGGCCCAACGCCTTCGACGTGATGCTGGGAAGCCAGTTGGGCGTCGGCGCCTATCGGGCGTTGGTCGAGAAGCGGCTCAACGGGGTGATGGTCTCGGTTTCCGGACAGCTCGATCTGAACTACGTTCCCTTCGAGAAGCTGGTCGATCCCGACACCCTGGTCACCGTGGTCCGATTCATCAAGCAGGATTCCGATTTCCACCGCCTGGCCCGGTTCCTGGAAACCTACGTCGACTGATCCATCGAGTTTGGCCCGGGTACCCGTACCCGGCGAAGTGGAGTGTTCGCGCTTTGTCCCCACCCCGGGCACGAGTGCCCGAGGTCAACGTTTCCGTTCACCCAGGAGCACCCGACCATGAGCGAGACACATCAGGTAGATGCCGTTGGAACGCCGGCCAAGAAACCGTTCGTATCCCTGACGACGATTCTCATCTTGGTCTTATTCGTCGCGGCCGTGGTGGTGATGGTCATCGAGCTTAGGGCACGGTCGGCCTATAATGGCAGCCGCGAAGCGATCATCGACGCGTTCGACAACGGTGTCGATATTGGCGGCAGAACGACCTTCCTCGACAAAGACGTAACCGATCTGTTGGAGGGAGCGCCCGATCGCAACCTGGACGGAAAAATCGAAGAGATCGAGTGGCGTGGCGTGATGCAAACCTACATCATCACGCTACGATACGGGGTGGGCGG
>JABMRP010000170.1 GCA_013202535.1 Planctomycetota bacterium | reverse complement strand
CGGGACAGCCCAATTTCCTTCTCCAGGCGTGCGACCCACGACGGGCAGGGCCGATCGTACGGCAGGCCGAGCCGCTGCTGCAACTCCGCCCAAGTCAGCCCCGCCGGCTGCCGGAGAAGTTCCTCGCGAATCGCGTCCCGGAAGTCAACGTATCGCATGTTCGTTTGCCTGGAAGCTTGCGTGGCCACCCGCATTATAGGCCAGGGCCTCATGGATTCCACTGCACAAGCGATTCCTCCCCGGCGTTTCCAACAACGGCAACCGAGATCAGGGCCACATTCCCCGGGACCTAAACCGTTGCATCACCGCAGGTTCTGTGCTAAACTTAGCACCATCGGCCGGGAATTTTCCTGAGCAGCGGCGCGCTCCATTGCCGAGTCAGGGCTGCTCGATAAACAGTAGTTATGCCACTAAAGAATGCGTCTCCATTCCCTCACGTTTGATGAACTGACTGCGTACGGCGTCGACCCTCGATTTGCTCGTATTCTCACCGACCCTGACAGCTACCATCCAGACCTGAGTATCCACGTTGGAAAAACTAACTGGGATTACTTTATCCCCGCCAATGTCACGAACGTTGTTCCCCTTTGGGACTCAAATGCCGATTCGTTCGTGCGTTGGAATCGAAACGGATCAACGGAATATGTGTGGCTCTTTCACGACGACCCGAACTGGACGCTTATTGCAGCGTCCGAACAGGGCATAATGGCGAAACTATGGCAAGATTGGATTGAATTCCAAGACTCGGATGACGAATGCCGTCGATTTGCTGACGCAATTGGCTTTCGACACTGCGAAGAAGGGCTCGCACTTCTTGACAACGACTACGATGCCTTCACAAAATGGATGCGTGAACTCACTGATAACGTGGCATAACAAACGGATGAACCGGAGCCGGAAAGGCCGGGCTGGCTTGCTTCGCTCGTTCACGTCAAGTCCCGGCCCGGTTATCCTGAACGTTTTCCCGCAAGATCGAACCGGCCGAAGATCGCAAGATCCGGTAACGCATGAAACCAAAGGCATACATTGAAACGACCGTCATCAGCTATCTGACCGCGTGGCCATCGCGCGATGTGGTCATCGCCGGGCATCAACAGATTACTCGGGAATGGTGGCAAAACGCCGTGGATCGGTTTGAACTGGTCGCTTCGCAACTCGTGGTCGACGAGGCGAGCGCTGGTGACCCCGATGCAGCCAGCGAGCGTCTTGCCGCACTCAATTCGGTCACGCTACTCGACGCAACCGACGAAGCACTGGAATTGGCGCGGCAGTTGATCGAAGCCGGCGCCATTCCGGAAAAGGCGGCGGAAGACGCCGCGCATATTGCCGTTGCCGTGACCAACGGCGTCGAATTCATGGTAACATGGAATTGTCGGCACATCGCCAACGCGTCGATGCGATCTCGAATCGAAAGCGTGTGCAGAAATGCCGGTTACGAGCCGGCGATCATCTGCACTCCCGATGAACTGATGGAGCCGAATGATGCCGGACCCAACACCTGATCCCCTCGTCTCTGAAATCCGCACGGCGCGCGATAAGCACGCGGCCCGGTTCGGTTACGATTTGACGGAGATCTTTCGCGACATCAAGGCAAGGCAACAGGCATCCGGCCGGACATTCGTGCGGTATCCCTCGCGCCCCGCGACGCCCGTAATCTGCACTCCCGATCAACTCATGGGGGATGACCATGGCTCTTGATCCAATCCTCTTGGAAGTCCGGCGTATCCGTGAAGAATACGCCGAACAATTCAAAGGCGACGTGCGGGCGATGATGGACGATCTGCGCCGGCGGCACGCCGAGTCGGATCGTCCGTCCGTCTCACTTACACCGAAGCCTCGGCGGAAAACACCCGTGGCGTCAAACGAAAACGACGGGTAACTCAAGCGGCGGGGGCGGGATTGTCGGCCCCGGCGCCGGCGATCTGATCGCCGAGGCCGTGCTGGCCATCGAAATGGGCGCCGCCATCCGCGATCTGACCGACGCCATCCACCCCCATCCCACGCTCAGCGAAACCCTCGGCGCCGCCGCCGAAGTTCAGCTTGGCACGGCGACGGACCTGTATCGGCCGAAGCGGAAGAAGTAGGCGTCGCTTCGCTCGGCCGAAACCAAAGTAGCATGGGCCCCTGGCCCGTGTTCCCGCTCCT
>JABMRP010000169.1 GCA_013202535.1 Planctomycetota bacterium | reverse complement strand
CTCCGGCAATCCGTGCTGTTGCCTCAGCAGGGGGAAGTGCGCGTCGCTGTAGTTGACCGAAAGGAAGAACGGCGTATCGGACTGGGCGAAGAACCGGCTCGCCACTTCGGCAATCCGTTTCACGTCGCGGCGGCCAAAACTAATCGCCTTGGATTCGCTCCAGCGGAAGTCGAACGGAAAGGCCGACTCGGGGTTGACGTGCAGCTTGCCCATCAGACCGGTGCGGTAGCCACGCGACTTGAGGACACTCGGGATGTTGTCCCACGCGCGAAACATGGCGTAGCGATGTGTCGCCAAACCGATCTGGCCGTTCTGGAACGGGTAGAGCCCCGTGAGAAAACTGGCCCGGGAGGCCGAACAGACGGCATGCGTGACGTACGCGTTGGCAAACCGGCACCCCTGGCCGGCCAGGCGGTCGAGATGGGGCGTTCTTACGTACGGATCGCCGTAGCAGCCCAGTTCCGCGCCATTATCCTCGGACACGATCAGCAGAACATTGGGCCGATCCGCGGGAGTTGGCTCCGCGCGGGCATGGCCCAAGGCAGCGGCGAGAACGAACAAGCCGAACAACGGAAGCCGGCGTACTTGCGATCGTATCATGGCAGCATATTCCTGACGTGTAAGCTGGCGAACCAATGCCCTCGGCGATAGACTGGGGTATGTTCTAACACGATCGAACGCACTGGAACACTCCCGGTGCATGAATCGTCTACCCGAAGCACGCGGTGAAAGGATTGCTAATGCGGCGAATTCATCTGGGCTTTGCGGGTTTCTTCATTGTGGCGATTGTCTCGGCCGAAACTCCGGCGAGCGATTTTCCGAAGCCGATCGATGTTTTCGTCGCCGGAGCCGAGGAGATCGAGGGTGTCGTCGGTGCTGCCGAGAAGTATCCCCAGTACCGCGAGCAAAACGTGGTCGTGACCAACGACGGCACCGTGGTTGTCGTTTGCCAGGGCCGCAACAAGAGCCGCTGGTCCGACCGCTCGGGCCAGGATCTGGTCGTGAAGACCAGCGCCGACAGCGGACGCACGTGGAGCCAGGGGCGACTGGTCGCGACTCACGAGTTGAAGTCGATCTGCCCCAACGCCGCCGTGTATGATCGCGACACGAACCGAATCCACGTGCTCTACAACCTCTTCACGTGGGATTACACGAACGTGCCCAAGGACGTGCGCGGCGAGATGGGCGACCTGCATTGCCGCCAGTACGTCGTGACCAGCGACGACCAAGGGGCTACATGGACCGAACCGCGCGAGATCAGCGAGATGGTCGGGACTCACGGCGCCGTCATGGTCGTCGGCTCCGGCGAGGGCATCCAGCTTGCCCACGCTCCGCACAAGGGCCGGCTGATCGTCGCCGGCGGCGACTTCCATCGCGGCAAGAAGGTGCTCTGTTATTACAGCGACAATCACGGCCGGACCTGGAACCGGAGTCGTGTCGTGCCGCACGAAGGAACGATGGCCTGGGCCAGCGAGTCGAAGGTGGCCGAACTGCCCGATGGCACACTTGTACTCAATAGCCGGACGTATGTCGTCGACGGATCGGAACATCGCCTGCGCACACGCGCCACAAGCACCGACGGCGGCGTCACGTGGACGACGCTGGAAAATGATCCGGCCTTGAAGACGGTCAGTTGCAACGGTTCGCTGATCGCCGTGAAGCATCCCCGCGGCACCGACGACGTTGCTCTGTTGTGCTCCGTGCCCGTTGGGCCGGGTCGAACGCACGGCACGGTCTACGTCAGCTTCGACGGCGGCAAGACATGGCCGCTGGCGAAACTCGTCGTCGAGGGAAGCTTTGCGTATTCGTCGCTGATGAAACTCCCCGACGGCCAGATCGGCCTGTTTTACGAAACGGACGGTTATCGAAAGATCCGCCTTGTCCGGTTTTCTCTCGATTGGCTCAACGACTGAAGAGGTTTCCATGAACTTTCGACTGCAAGGCCTGATCGCCGCGACGTACACGCCGCTGGATGACCGGGGACGGCTTCACCTCGATCCGGTCGGGCCGATCGTCGACCGCTTGATCGACGAGGGCGTGACCGGACTGTACGTTTGCGGTAGCACGGGCGAGGGCATGTCGCTGACCGGTGACCAGCGGCGTCGGGTGGCCGAAGCGTATACCCGGGCCGCCGCCGGTCGCGTGCCCGTGATCATCCAGGTGGGACACAACAGCGTGGCCGAGGCGGCCGGGCTCGCCGAACACGCCCAAGAGATCGGGGCCGACGTCGTATCGGCAACGGCTCCGTCCTACTTCAAAGTCGGCTCCATCGAGTTGCTGACCGATTGCATGGCCCAGATCGCCGCGGCGGCCCCGCAACTGCCTTTCTACTACTACCACATCCCGGCGCTGACCGGGGTGGCGTTGGACATGCCCGACTTCCTCCGCCTGGCCGGCGGTCGGATCGCGAATCTGGCCGGCCTGAAATACACCTGCCCGACGATCCACGAATATCAGGCGTGCCTGGAACTCGACCAGGGCCGATACGACATCCTTTGGGGATGCGACGAGATGCTGCTGTCGGCGTGGATGACGGGCGCCCGGGGCGCCGTCGGCAGCACGTACAACATCGCCGCGCCGCTCTACCGGCGAATCATCGACACCTTCACCGCCGGGCGGTTCGACGAAGCCCGCCGGCTCCAAGGCCTATCGGTCACGATGATTCGCACGATGAACCGCTGGCCCTTTCACCCGGCCATGAAAGCGGTCATGCGGATGATCGGCGCCGACTGCGGACCGTGCCTACTCCCTCAGCCGCGTCTGAGCAAAGATCAGATCGACGATTTGCGGCGGAGCCTGGAGGGGATCGGTTTCTTCGACTGGGCCCGACCCGACGCGTCTTCCCTCTCCCGCCGGGAAACGGACAGGGGGTGAGGGCCGTGCGAGCGTTCACTCGGCGCAAGTATTCCGACGCCATGTGCGCCGGGCAACACGTACCGCGACGGCACACGGCAGTTCGGATTGACCACAAAGGGCACCAAGGACACGAAGAGTCTCCCGCGACAGTCCTTCGT
>JABMRP010000168.1 GCA_013202535.1 Planctomycetota bacterium | reverse complement strand
CCGCTTTCTGATATTATAACCCGCCAAAATAGCACTGCTTGAAAGCATGCTGTGGCACACGATTCCGTCAGTGTCCCTTTTTTCTGGCGGGCTGCTGGGAAGATCTTCGGGCGAAACGGGACAGGGGTGACACACAGGTGTCACCGGGGTCGGGTAGACTCTCGGCACATGAATACGCCCACATCTCGCGCCAATCCGCGCGCCAATCATCGTTTGTTGATTGTCGATCGCCACGCACTGCTGTGCCAGTCGCTCCAGGGGCTGTTCCTGCGCATGTCGATTGTCGAAGCCGTGGCCGTGGCCACAACCGCGGAGAAGGGACGTCACACCGCAGCCTCATTCATACCCCATGTGGTCTTGCTGGGGGCCTGGATCAGCCCGCACAAGGGGTTCGATTTCGAGCCGCTGGCCAAAGCTTGTCGACCGGAAACGGGGATCATTTTCCTCGACGATACACTGCGCCGCTGGCATGTGCGCGAGGCCCTCCGCTACGATCTGGCGGGCTACTGGACGAAGCGGGACGACCTGGAGGCTCTGATCGACGGCGTGCGGCGCGTCGCGGCCGGTCAAACCTCGTTTTGCCCCGCGGTCCGGCAACAACTGGTGCAAACGGAGAAGGGGTTGGTCTTGCGGCCCGAAGGCGACACGGCGCTGGACCAACTAACGGACCGGCAAAGGGAAACGCTGGTCCGGTTGGCCGAGGGGCATAGCGTGCGGGAATGTGCCCGGCGGATGGGCATCAGCGAGAGTACGGTCGACAATCACAAGTCGCTGATGATGAAGAAGCTGGGAGTTCACAAGGTATCCCAACTCGTGCGCTTGGCCTACCGGGAAGGGCTTCTGCCTGTTCTTTAGTTGGAAAGCGTCGCTTAGGCTGGCGGTTCGGTTCCCACGGCCGTGGGACTGTTCACGTGGCTTCGGACCAGGTGAGGCATCCACAGAGCCTTGTCGACCAATTCCAGCAGCACCTGCGTATCGAACGGTTTGCGAAGATAGTAGGTCGCCCCGACGGCGTGACTGCGGCGGATGATGTCGGGGATCTGGGCACCGGAAAGGAACATCACGGGCACGTCGTGCAGCGCCGGATCCTCCTTGATTCGTTCGCACATCTCCAGGCCGCTGTGGCCGTTGAGGTTGATGTCCGAGAGGATCAGATCCGGGGGCGTGGTCCGGGCCGTTTCGATGGCCTCCTCGGCGGTCGTGCAGCATCGGCAGTTGAAGCTGGCCGATAACGCCGCGGACACTTCGTCCAGCACCTTCACTTCGTCGTCCACGATCAGAACCAAGGGCTTCTCTTGCTGGAAATCGTTCATGGGGCCTCGCGACGTCTGGGGTTGATGAAACTCGGCGATCTCTCGCTGTGGTTTGTTTCGACCCCCGCGGCGGAAGTCATTGAGCCAGGTTTCCCCGGATCGCCCAGTCGATCCAATCGCCACGGCCGTGACAATCGGCCCGGCGACCGGCTGGCCCGGTTTTTCCGCCCCTTTGCTTGAATACCGCCGCCGCTCCAACTAGGATCGTGCATGGTAATCTCGTCCATCCCGGGTTTTACAGGCATGATACTCCGATGACGCATCTCGACTACGCCGTGTTGATCCTTTACTTCACCCTGATGGCCGGCATCGGCCTGTGGTCGATGTTGAAGATCAAGAAACAGGAAGATTTCTTTCTCGGGGGGCGGGGATTCGGCAAGATCCTGCAAAGCTTTGCCGCCTTCGGCGCCGGGACCGGCTCCTACGACCCGGTGGCCGTGGGCCGGACGACCTTCACCGGCGGGCTGGCCGGCATCTGGAGCGTCATGCTCTGGTTGTTCGTCACCCCCTTCTATTGGATCACCGGCGTCTGGTATCGGCGGATGCGCTATCTGACCCTGGGCGATTGGTTCGTCGAGCGCTATCAGAGCAAGGCCATGGGCCTGGCGTATGCCGTGTTCGGCCTCGTCTTCTACATGGTCTACCTGTCGATCGGGTTCTCGGCCATCGGCAAGGTTTACGTCCCCCTGCTGGGCCACAGCACGGTCGACGTTTTTTGGCAGGCCGACCCGCTGGAAATAAAATTCGTCGTCGTGCCGATTATCGCGGTGGTCGTGTTGGTTTACGGCATTCTGGGTGGACTGCGGGCGGCCTACTGGACCGACTTGATCCAGGGCGTGTTGATCATCATCCTCTCGGTGCTGTTGATTCCCGCCGGGCTGGACCTGCTGGTCGAGAAAGCGGCCGATCCCCAACTGACCTCCACCCTGGACGGTTTCCAGGTGATGCACCAGCAGGTGCCGGCCGACTACTTCAACATCGTCAGCAGCGGCGGGCAGTTTCCCTGGCATTACATCGCCGCCATCACGCTGTTGAATCTGGTGGGCGTGGTCGTCATGCCCCACTTCATCGCCACCGGCGGTGGCTCGGCGAAGAGCGAGATGTCGGCCCGGGTGGGGTTGGTGACGGGCAATTTCATGAAACGCTTCTGCACGATCGGCTGGGCGTTGACCGCCCTGATCGTGTTGGCCCTGATGGCCGACAACGTGAAAATCGGCGAGGATCCCGACTTGGTGTGGGGCGTTGCCACCCGAGAGATCCTCGGCCCCTTCAACCTCGGGCTGGTCGGGCTGATGTTGGCCTGTCTGCTGGCCGCGCTGATGTCGTCGGCCGACTGCTACATGTTGATCGTCTCCGCCCTGATCGTGCGCAACGGTTACTCCGCCTACGTCAATCCCAAGGCCAGCGAGAAAACCTGCCTCCGATTGGGCCGGTTGGTCGGCGCCGTGGTGATCATCTGCGGAGCCGTCTGTTCGCTCTATTTTTACGACGTTTTCAAGCAGTTGAAGATCGCCTGGGAGTTGCCCATCCTTTTCGCCGCGCCTTTTCTGGTGGGCATGTTTTGGCGCCGGGCCACGAAGTGGGCAGCCTGGGCGACGGTCTTATTCACCCTGCTGTTGTTCTTTGTCGTTCCCGCCGTGTTGCCCCGATTGGCACCCGATCTGGCCGACAACCCCCGCTACGCGCCAGCCAACGACATGATCTCGACCGTCACGTCCCGCGAACTGGCCCCCGCCGACGTCGATCGCCGGGAAGCGGCAATCGAAATCTGGCGGAAGCAGGTGGCCGACGAGAATCTCGATCTCCGCAAGGCGAAAATCGGTCACTGGCATCCGGTGGTCAGCCGGTGGCTGGGGGAGCAGGGCGCCGCGTTGCCCCTCTTGGGCGACGAGCGGCAGAAGAAGGATTGGCTGGCAAAGTACATGCCCCAGCCCGAGGAACTCCAACTGGGCAAGAAGACCCCGAAACGATCTTTCACCGGCGGCAAGTCGGTCTATTGGAGAGGTCAGATCATGCCGCTGGATGGTGACGCGGACGATGGTGATGCCGACGTCCTGCTGTTCGATAAGGACGGAAAAGTTATTGCGCTGGCCGTCCGCGACGAGGACGGGCAATTGCTCGGCATCCGGCCGGTCGCCGAAAACCGAGAGCAAACCGTACTTGAGGAAGAGATCGAAATCAGCCCGGACGACGGCAGGCAGGTGATTCGCCAGCAATTCCGCGCCGACTGTCGACTTCGCGGTTCGGGGCTCTTCCGCGTCGATTTCTCGATCTACGACCAGTTGGGAATCGACCTCACCCGAGCGTCCAACGCGACGCTGGAGACGCTGCGGCTGCCCACGCGGATCGTGCTGCCGTTTATCGTGATGATCCTCCTGAGCCTGATCACGCCGCGTCAGGAGAAGGCCGCGCTGGACCGTTACTACGTGAAGATGAAGACGCCGGTGGATCCCGACCCCGAGGCCGACCGCCGGGAATTGGAACTCTCGCTGGAGAATCCCTCGCGCTTCGACAGCCGCCGGCTGCTGAAGTTCGGCGGCCTGGAGATGCAACGTCCCACGGCGATCGATGTGCTGGGGTTCGTCGTCAGCTTCGTCATTTGCTTCGCCCTGATCTGGCTCACCGTCTGGCTGGCCAACTTCGGCGGGTGAGGTGGGGTGTGTTCCCTACGCGGTTTACGCGGCGTTTTGGGTAAGATGGCCGTAAAGCCGGGTTACGAGTCCGTT
>JABMRP010000167.1 GCA_013202535.1 Planctomycetota bacterium | reverse complement strand
CAGGGGGCTAGCCCAAGGCATGGGCCAAGGCGGCGGTCGCGGAATGGGTCTAGCCCAAGGCATGGGCCAAGGCGGCGGGCGTGGCCGAGGAGCGGGTCGCGGTCGCTAGAGAATGTTGGATTCCGGCCACTGGCGTGCGAGGGCTTGTACTTATGCTTATGCGATGGCGGCGTTGGACAACCTGGATCGGTCTCTTGGCCGGTCTGGCCGCGCTGGCTCTCTGGCAAGGACACGAGTACGAGCACGAACGCCAGTTGGCTCGGGCCACGCTGAGCCGGCAGGCTCATTCGGTCATGAAGGCCGTCATCGGCGGCATTCGAACGCACCGCTGGCTCGGTCCTTATTTCCAGGACCAGTTGCAGGGCACGCTGGACGAGTTGGTTCAGTCGACCGACGTGCTGGCGGCCGCCGTTGTTTCGCTCAATGGTGAAGTGGCGGCGATGGCCGGCCAGACGGAGGGGCTTGACGTCGAACCCCCACCCAAAACCGACAAGCCCTGGCGAAGTGAGTCCTGGAAGGACGACGGATTCTACCTCGTCGATGAGTTGAAACTGTCCGCCGCCGACCTCCCGCCAAGCGTATCGACCGGCGGTGGATCTGGCCCGGGATTCGGTTCACACTCCGGTAGCGGTCGCGGTGGAGGACAAGGACTGGGACGGGGATTGGGATTGGGACGCAGCATGACGCCGGAAGACGACAACGCGCTGCCCAGCGGCCGATTCGCCGTCATTCTGCTCTTCGACCGCACCGACGTCGACATCCAGTGCCGTCGGGCGTGGTGGCTTCGGGCGTCGATGGTTACCGCGGGTGCGGCCCTGCTCTTCTGCGTGGCCCTGTTGTGGCGGTCGACGATTCGGTTGGCCGACGTCAGAGGACAGACGCAACTGCTTCAGAGCGAGGCCCGGCATCTGCGCGAACTGGGGCGAGCTGCCGCGGGCCTGGCCCACGAGACCCGGAATCCCCTCGGGTTGGTACGCGGGTGGACCCAGCGGCTGGCCGACTCCGGATTGCCCTCGGAGGAACAGCAACAGCAGGCCCGATCCGTTGTCGAGGAATGCGATCGAGTCTCGGCGCGGATCAATCAGTTCCTCGCTTTCGCCCGGCCGATCGAACCGGAACTCGAACCGGTCGACCCAGCCCAACTGGCCGACGAGTTGGTCGTGCTGCTGGAGCCCGACTGGGAAGCCAAGAAACTCCAGGTGCGACGAACGCCCAGCCGGTCGTGCTGCACGATTCGGGCGGACCGCGAGATGTTTCGCCAGGCACTGTTCAACTTGATTCAGAACGCTGCCGAGTTTTCGCCGGAAGGGGAAGCGGTTGAAATCACGCTCCGCCGCGGTGATGATGGAACCTGCCGCATTGAGGTGGCCGATCGGGGGCCCGGCGTGCCCGACGATGCCGTGGATCTGCTGTTTACGCCCTATTTCACGACGCGCAGCGGTGGAACCGGGTTGGGATTGGCGATCGTCCGCCGTATCGCCACGGCCCACGGCTGGAAAGCCGGCTACTCGCCGCGCTCCGGCGGTGGGGCCGTCTTCTACTTGGACCGACTCCATGGGTAAATCACCGAAGACCATCTTGATTGTCGACGACGAGGCTTCGCAGCGGGCGTTGCTCGGCGGCTTTGTCGAATCGCTCGGGTTTCGAGCCGTGCAGGCCGCGTCGGCGGAAGAGGCGCTGGAGATCGTCGCCCGCGATCCGCCGCAAATGATTCTCTTGGACGTTCGCCTGCCCGGCATGAGCGGCATTGATGCTCTGGGCGAAATTCACCGCACGGCCGGCGACCTGCGCGTGTTGCTGATTACCGCCCACGCCGATCTGCGACAGGCCGTCGCGGCGATGAAAAAGGGAGCCGACGACTATCTCTCCAAGCCGATCGACTTGGACGAACTGGCCGTGGTCATCACCGATACGATTGGCACGGCCACCGGCCGGCGCCCGCCGGAACTCGGCACGGGTCAGCGGAAAGTCCCCGAGTTGCCCGACGGGCTGATTTGCGAAAGCCGGGCGATGCGGCGATTGGTGGAAACGGTCGCCATCGTGGCCGAGGCCGACGCGCCCGTGTTGATCACCGGTGAAAGCGGCGTGGGCAAAGAGGTCGTGGCTCATCTGGTCCACGGTTGGAGTCCCCGAAATGCCGGCCCGCTGGTGGCGGCCAACTGCGCCGGTCTGCCCGAGTCGCTCATCGAGAGCGAACTCTTCGGCCATACCAAGGGCGCCTTTACCGGCGCCGAGGAATCGCGGCGGGGGTTGTTCCGCGCTGCCCACGGCGGGACCCTCTTTCTCGACGAGATCGGTGAACTGCCTCTGCACCTGCAACCCAAACTGCTGCGGGCGCTGGAATCGAAGCAGATCACGCCCGTCGGTGGCGATCAGCCCCTGGAGGTCGACGTCCGTCTGGTTGCCGCCACGAATCGGGATCTCGGCGCCGCGGTGACCGAGGGGCAATTTCGCGACGACCTCTACTATCGGATCGACGTGGTCGAGTTGGACGTTCCGCCGCTGCGCCGTCGCCGCGACGACATTCTGCCGATGGCCCGACTGTTTGCCGGCGAGTTTGCGGGCCGGCGCGTTCGCTTGTCACCGCAAACCGTGCAGTGCCTGCTGAGCCACTCCTGGCCGGGAAACGTGCGCCAACTGCGCAATGCCGTGCAACGCGCCTGCCTCTTGTGCCGCGGCGACGTCATCCTGCCCGAGCATCTCCCGCCGAAGATTGCCGGACCCGCCACGCCCGGCACGCAAGAACCCGACGACGGAGGCCGTCTCTCCCAGGTCGAACGGGCAACCATCTTGGCCACCCTGGCCGAATGCCACGACAACCGCACGCAAACCGCCAAGAAGCTGGGAATCAGTCGCCGCGCGCTGATCTACAAGCTTCGGGCGATCGAGTCGGAGGGGCTTTGAGCGTATTACAGCCTCTTGAAAAATGGTCCTTTGATGGGCCAGCGGCCAACGTTTGGGCTAACGACAGAGATCACGCGGCGGGGAGCGGACGATCCACTGCGCAGGACCTATTCCCGCTCGCGTGCATCGTTTGGTTCGGCAAAAAAACCTCGAAAGTCCCCGATGCCCTGTTCCGCTTACTCTGACGGGGGTGCGCCGGTTGGTCCGTCGTCAGGCGCTTCATCCTCGTCGTCGACTCCCCAGTATTCCGTCTCATCAACCAGTCCGTATTTCTCGGCGACCTTTGCATCCATGGTTACCAAGTGAGCATAATCATCGCCGACTGCGCCATTGTCGTCGAGAACAACTCCGTCTTTGCGCATCTGATCTAACTGATCTGCCGCTGCACGCAGCATGGAGATCATATCTTCGATGGATTTCGCCTCCGCGGCAAGCCACTTGTTGCGCCAGGTCGTGACATAGCGTTTTCTGGCTTCCTGCCACAAATCCTTGAACTTGGTTCTCACGAATGGATCCAACTGATTGACAAAATCGATCGGGAGATCGAGAGCCTTAATAAGTTCCAACACGTCCGAAAGATCCTTGAGTCGCCCCGGATTCGTCATTCCTGACGCAAGCTTTAGTTCCACAAGCACCTGCAAATTGATGTAGCTAATCCCATCCGCTTCAAAGCTCACATTTCTCGGATCGGGAAATGAGACAGGCTTTTTCTTGCCGTCGCCAGGGTAGTCGCCCGTAGTGAGGAATTCGATTTTCACGCCAAGTTGAGCGTCTCGGAGGTGCCTGCTCTTGGGAAAGGGTAGAACGTAACCGAGCCCCTCCAACTTCTCATGAATTATTTTGAGATCTCTCTTCGTAACGAGGATGTCGACATCCTCGGTGAAACGGCGAAGTCCGTGCCTGAACAACGCCATCCCTCCAACCACCGCGTACGGTATGCCGAGGGATCTGAGGCGTTGGGCGATGTTGTGCAACGCCTTAAAGACAGCACTGTCCTCCTCGAAATGCCGACTCCCCTCGCTCATGGCCCACCTCGCATCGCGATTCAAAAGTTCCTCGTAGGATACGGGCAAGTCAGCGGGAACGATCCCGGGAGATTGATTCCGAACTCGGCCCAGCCTGTCGATGACTGGTTGCTGTCGCTCGGGATCGCCTGTGAGTGAATGGCTCAAGGGATAGTACCGATCGTCTGAGCTAGAAATGAGTAGCAACTGGACATTACCACACGATGACCTACCGTTCGCCATCGTAGCATAAGAACAACCCAGCCGCCAACCGGTTCCTGACGCCGAACTAGTGGGACAGCGCCACTTTGGCTTCTTCCCCGCCGGCCTTGTGCCGGTGGCTTGCTGGTTTGGAAACTACCACCGCCCGCCCTGTTCCCCCGTGTTTCGCCCCGTGCTGGCCGCCGCCGTAGGCGGCGGCCAACACGGGGCGGGGTATGGATTGGAGCAT
>JABMRP010000166.1 GCA_013202535.1 Planctomycetota bacterium | reverse complement strand
TGCGATAGGTGTTCGAATCGGCGGCCGGTGGATCGGCGCGATAGGTGTTCGGATCGCCACGATAGGCATTCGGGTCGACAGTCCGCGGATCCGTGCGGTAGTCTTCCCGCCGGGCCATGTAGTGAGGATCGGCATCCTGATGGGGCTGGGTGCGCGGGTCCTGCCTATACTGGCTCTCTCGGCGGTATGCGCTGCCGTCCTCCCGGGCAACGTCCTCCAAGCCGAGGCCGCTGCACCTGTACTGGTTCTCCCGGCGGTATGCACTGCCGTCGGCATAGGGCGCCGCGGCGCTGTCCCCTCGATTCATGTTGGTTTGCGGCTGCTGGTAGGGGCGCTGATACGTCTGGCTAATTGGCCCCACATCTTGGGGGGCCGCTCGGCGGTCGGTCATGTCGGTCGTGATCGGGGGGTTTTGCCACGGTCGCGTATTCTCCCCAACGCGTCCGGTCGAACCGGGTCGATACTGGTTGTCATACTCGCCCCGCTCGGCTGGCCGGGCCGGCTGCTCCCAGTGGTTGGCCTGCTGCACCCGGGAATAGTCGCCGTCCGCGGGCATCGCCGGCACGCTGCCGGATACCTCACCCGGTGCCGGCAAAGGTGTGGCCGGCGGCTGAACGGCCGGTTCGCGCCACGTGGGCCGCTGAGGTTGGGGCCGCTGGGCTTGTGCCGTGTCGGGAAGTCCCGTATTGGGATAAGACGAAGCCGCCGGATAATTGGAGGCGGCCGTTCGCGACGGATCGTGATTCCAGTGCGGGGGTACCATCGGGTCGCCCTGCGCGTGCTGCTCCGAGCCCTCGCCCGGCGCCGGGTACTGCTCCTGCGAACCTCCGTCCCAGGGCGGTGCCGGTTCAGCATCGGCGGCGGGCATCTCCCCTCTGACCCATGACGGCTTATCGCCTGAGTCATCGGCCGGTTCCTCCTCGTTGCCGAAGAAGAACGGCAAAACGGCCACCAGCACCAGGGCCACGCCGGCTCCTACCAGAAGCTTCATCGATACCTTTTGCCCCAGAAACCGGTTGCCCGATCCAGAGGAACCGCCCGACAGGAACGGGTCCTGAGAATGACCCCCCAGATCGGGTAGTTGGGTGAGTACCTGATTCCCATCGGCTGGGTATGATTCCCTCGCTTGGCCGCCGGAATGCATGTCCCCCGTCCCACCGATCGGCTGGGACATATCCGCCCGTGAATTTCTCGTGTCCGTCGAATTGTATTGGCTGGTCATACCCTTGTTTCCTTCGCCGCGGAGGTGGTCCCCCGTCCGGCGCGCATGACACACAGACTGGAGAAGGGAACCATCCGTTGGGAACTTCATCGGTTCCGGTCGTATCGATCTTGAGTGTTATTCAAGATTTAACGATTAGGTCATCTCGGAAAGATGGGCGGTTTAGCTGGCTGCCAGCGCCAGCGCCCCATGAACCACAACCTCCTCGCCCAACTCGGCGAGAACGATCTGGTACGTTCCATCCAGCGGGGGGAAGGTATATCGGCGGACTTCTTCCCGAAGAGGTGCCAGCAGCAGCGATTCGCCCACCAGCGACACTCCGCCACCGATCACCACCACATCGGGAGACAACAGGTTGATCATCTGAGCCAGCGCCCAGCCGAGCACCTGGACCGCATGGCGGAATACGTCGGCGGCGATGGTGTTGCCAGTGAGGGCGGCCTGGGCGACCATCTTGGCCGTAAGCTGCCCGGGGCGGCCGTCACAGCGACTGAGCAGATCGACGGCATGGGGCTGATCGGACTCCTCCTGTTCGATCAGCCGCTGCCGTACCGACTCGGCCCCCAACCGTCCCCCCTTGTCCAGCCATGGCTCCAGAGGATGAGAAATCGGATCGGCCAGTCGGGCTCCGGCCGCGGCGGCGATGGCCCAACCGCTGGCCAACGACTCGACGGTCTGGTCGGGCCGGTCGGATTGCAGCCCGGGGCGCAAGTGGCCCAGTTCGCAGGCCACGCCCGAACTGCCCGCATAGAGTTCGCCATTGAGGACCAGTGCTCCACCGATGCCGCTGCCAATGTTGCTATAGAAGACGATCCGGCCCGCGCGTCCGGCCCCAAACCGGGCTTCGGCCAAACCGGCCAGATCGGAGTCGTTCCCCAACCGGGCCGGCAAGCCGAGTGTCTTCTGGCACCACGCCGCCAACGAAAAGCGTTCCCAGCCGTCGACCTGGTGACTCGTAATGACCCGGCCTTCGGTGGCATCGACCGGTCCGCCGAATCCGATCCCCACGGCTCGCACGTCATGTCGCTGGATAAGCGGATCGGCGGCGCGGCGGATCTTGCCGAGGATTCCCCTGGCCCCGTCATCCGGCTCGACGTCGAGACGTTCCAGGGCCGCCAAGGGATCACCCCGACCGGTGCCGACTCCCAGTTGCAGCTTGGTGCCGCCGATTTCGATGCCCAGATACATGGCTTGTGTTCTTCAACGGGCTGTCGACGAGATACGTCTACACCTTGCCGAAGGAAAATCCGCGCGCTTTCATTCGCCAGAGGAAAAAGGCCACGCCCACGATCATCAGGACCGAGCTGAGAAGGAAGATTCTCTCCGGATGTTGGCCGAAGGCCGGCCGAATGATCCAGTACAGCAGCGACGCAAGCGCCAGGAAGGTGAACGAAATGCCGTTGGCCGTGCCCAGCAATCGGCCCCGCTCGT